>NZ_BMQN01000009.1 GCF_014648135.1 Deinococcus sedimenti
TCTGTTTCGTGAGTCTGGAGCACACCGGGGGGCGTGCCGCTCACCCGACCCTGTCGGATCGGCCTTTGCTTCTCAAGCATCTTCCGTTGTCATGCTTCGCGGAACTTGGAGGTTCCGGTGCGCTTTCCCGGAGCGAACTCCGTTCAGCGACTTATGAAGTGTACCGATTCTTTTCAAATCTGTCAACCATCTGCTCATTCAACTTGAGCTTCGGTGACTCAGGTACGGGTCCGCTCCTCCGTTCTGCAACGTCGGCCTTCCCCTTCCCTGGATACACCTGCCACCCGCAGTTCACGTCCCAGGGGACGCTAACCGCCAGCAAGGCAGGCCTCAGACCTTATCCCTTCCCTGACAGGCTGTCAAGGGCTGGCGCGAGACTTTACAGGATGGCATCCGAAACATGCGAGCGGGAGGAGCACCCGGCCCCTCCCGCTTCCAGTAGGACTTCTTATCCAGCCCGGCCCAGTCGACCCGCGATAATGCCCGGCGCGTGCTCGGCGGCCATGCGGACCAGGATGCCCATCTTGTGCGGGTTGGCTTCCAGGTCGATTCTCAGGCCCAGGTCGGCGGCGGCCTCGCTGCACGCCGGGCCGATGCTGACGACGACCAGGCGGTTCAGGCCCGCGCGGGCTTCTTCCAGCAGGCCGAGTTTCTCGGCGTACTTCAGGAAGTGCAGGATCTGCGTGCCGCTGGACAGCAGCAGGATGTCCGGCCCGCCCAGGACCACGTCGCGCACGGCCTTCGCCAGCAGGGTGGGGTCCTGCGGGAAGGCGCAGCGGTACACCGGGACGCTGGTCACGCGGATCCCGGCGTAGCCGAGTTCGCGCAGCATCGCGCCGGGGATCGCCTCGCCGTACTCGAGGATCACGGCGTGCTGCCCGCGCGTGAGGGTCGCCATGAGGTGCTCGGTGACCTCGTGCCAGGTGCTGGGTTTGGGCACCTGCACGCTGCTCAGGCCGAAGGTCTTCAGCGCCTGGGCGGGCTTGTTGCCGCGCGACACGAACGGCACGCCCTGCAGGGTTTCGAGGTGACGGGGGTCACGGGCGGCGAGTTCCTTGAGGAACATGCGGGTGCCGACGCCGGTCAGGCACGCGACGGCGTGGATGTCCCCGGCCAGCAGGTCGCGTTCGAACTGCGCGAGGGGGCCGGTCAGGTCGAGTTTCATCTCGCGCATGCTCGGCGCGACGTGGGGCACGCCGCCGTACTTGCGAATCAGGGTTTCCATCTCCTCGCTGCGGCGGGATTCCAGACTCAGGACATTCAGGCCAGCGAACCAGTCCATACGTCACCTCCTTCGGTGCGCGTGGCGTACACGGGGACGCTCACGCTGGGGTCGTCGAGGCTCAGGCCGCTTTCGAGGTCGAAGGCGTGCTTGAGGAGGGGTGAGGCGACCTTCACGCGCGTCTCACCGCTTACGGTGTAGCTGCCGGTCAGGCCGCGCGACAGGACGTTCGCGCCGGTGTACGGGTCGCGGTTGCCGGTGGCGTAGACGCGCCCGCCGACGCGGAACACCGCGACCTGCTGACCTTGAATCAGGGCGCACACGCCGGTGCCGGGCAGGATGTCCTCCAGGGCGCACACGCGCGTCCAGGGAATCGGGGGGTGGGTGGTGGGGGCGGTGAGGGTCATGGCGCGTCTCCTTGCGGGGGCTGCGGGGTTCAGGGTGCGGGGCGGAGTTCAGTGGCGTGTCAGGTCACGGGTTGCGCGGGGGCCGGGGGTCAGTCGCCGCCGAGCATCGGCAGGGGGTAGAGGTGCGGCGCGTCGGCCGGGCGGATCTGGCCGCGTTCGTCGACCCACTGCACGCCCTCGTCGCGGGCGTCGCTGTTCACGAAGGTGCGGAAGCGGGCGCGGATCGCGGGGTCATTCACGGCGGCCGCCCACTCGTCCCGGTAGGTGCCGACGTGCCGGGCCATCTCGGCGTCCAGGTCGGCGCAGATTCCCAGGCGGTCGTCGATGATCACGCTCCGCAGGTAGTCCAGGCCACCCTCCAGGTTCTCCAGCCAGGTGCTGGTGCGCTGCAGGCGGTCGGCGGTGCGGACGTAGAACATCAGGTAGCGGTCGAGCAGGGTGATGACCTCGTCCTCGCTGAGGTCGCTGGCAAGCAGCACCGCGTGTTTGGGCGTCACGCCGCCGTTCCCGCCGACGTACACGTTCCAGCCCTTCTCGGTGGCGATGATCCCGAAGTCCTTACTGCGGGCCTCGGCGCACTCGCGGGTGCAGCCGGACACGCCGCTCTTGAGTTTGTGGGGGCTGCGCAGGCCGCGGTAGCGCAGTTCCAGGCGCACGGCGAGGCTGGTGGAGTCCTGCACGCCGTAGCGGCACCACGTGCTCCCCACGCAGCTCTTGACGGTGCGCAGGCTCTTGCCGTACGCGTGGCCGCTCTCGAACCCGGCGGCGATCAGTTCCTCCCAGATGGCCGGGAGGTCGTCGCGGTGCGCGCCGAGCAGGTCGATGCGCTGCCCGCCGGTGATCTTGCAGTACAGCCCGTAGCGTTTGGCGACCGCGCCGATGGCGATCAGGCCCTCGGCGGTGATCTCGCCGCCGGGCACGCGCGGCATGACGGAGTACGTGCCGTTCTTCTGGATGTTCGCCAGGAACGCGTCGTTCGTGTCCTGCAGCGGCGCGTGCTGCGGCGCGACGACCAGTTCGTTGTGCAGGCTGGCCAGGATGCTGCCCACGGCGGGTTTGCAGATCTCGCAGCCCAGCCCCGAGCCGTGCGCGGCGAGCACCTCGTCCCAGGTGACGTGCCCCCGGACGCGGATCAGGTCGAACAGTTCCTGCCGGGAGTACGGGTAGTGCTCGCACAGGTGGTTCGTGACCGTCTCGCCCAGGCGGCGCAGTTCGGTCTGCAGCAGCCCGTGCAGGCTGGGCACGCACCCGCCGCAGCCGGTGCCCGCGCCGGTGCACTTCTTCAGGCTGGCGACGTCCCGCGCGCCCTCACCTATCGCGGCGCACAGGGCGCTCTGGCGGACGTTCTCGCAGGAGCACAGCAGCGCGTCGGAGGACGTCGTCACCGCGCCGCCGGGCAGCGGGGGCACGATCAGCGTCTCGGGCGGGACGCTCAGGGGCGTGCCCGTCATGGTCAGGTCGAGCAGGTCCGCGTATCGGGCGGTGTCGCCCACCAGCAGGCCGCCCAGCACCCGCCCGTCCTCGGACACGACGACTTTGCTGTACGTGCCGCGCACGTTGTCGCTCAGGGACACGCTGCGCGCGCCGGGCGTCACCCCCCTGGCGTCGCCGAAGGACCCGACCTCCACCCCCAGCAGCTTCAGCTTGGTGCTGAGGTCCGCGCCGCGGAAGTGCGCGGGCGAGGCGTCCAGCACGCCCAGGTCCCGCAGGACGTTCACGGCCGTCACCTTCGCCATCTGGTAGCCGGGCGCGACCAGACCGTACACGCGGCCGTCGTGCAGGGCGCACTCGCCGACCGCGTACGTGTGGGGGTCGCTGGTGCGGCACGCGTCGTCGATCAGGATGCCGCCGCGCTCGCCGACGCTCAGCCCGGCGGCGCGGGCCAGATCGTCGCGGGGGCGGATTCCCGCGCTGAACACCACGAGGTCCGCGTCCAGGCGACTGCCACCTTCGAAGTCCAGGCCGGTCACGCGCCCCTGTGCGTCCACGCTGACCTGCCGCGTGTTCCTGCCCAGGTGCACGCCGATGCCCATGGCCTCGATGGTGCGGCGCAGCGCCGAGCCGCCCTCGGCGTCGAGCTGGGCGGGCATCAGGTGCGGCGCGAACTCCACGACGTGCGTCGTGAGGCCCAGCTTGCGCAGCGCCCCGGCAGCCTCCAGGCCCAGCAGCCCGCCGCCGATCACGGCGCCGCTGCGCGCCCCACGGGCGGCCTCGCGGATGGCGTCCAAGTCGTCCAGCGTGCGGTACACGAAGCACCCGCGGGCGTCCTTGCCGGGGAAGGGCGGCACGAAGGGGAAGGAGCCGGTGGCGAACACCAGCGCGTCGTACGCGAGGGTCCGCCCGGCGACCTGCACGGTCTTTGCGCTCAGGTTCACGGCGTCGGCGCGGCCCGTCACGACGCTCACGCCCGAGTCGCGGTACCCGGCGTCGGTGGCCAGGGACAGGTCGGGGCGGGGGTCGTCGAAGTGGCTCGACAGGTGCACGCGGTCATACGCGAGGCGGCTTTCCTCGCTGATCACGGTCAGGTGCAGGGCGTCGGGGGCGGCGTGCTGGCGCAGCTGTTCGGTCAGGCGGTGGCCGACCATGCCGTTGCCGACGATCACGAGGTGGGGGGTGGGGGTGGACACGGTGAAGCCTCCGTCAGGGACTGGGCAGCCGCCGGGATGGGGCGGGTGGGGCTGCTGCGCCACAGTTAACGGGGCTTTCTGCGCTTTGTCAAGAAAAATTGAAACGCATGCGCGGATTCGCCCAGACAAATCGCATAAATCGGAGATAATTTGCAGATTGTCCAGAAAAATCTGATTGGTCTGCAAAAATTGGCCTTGACTTCCCGCGCCGCGACCGCCACCCTGGCCGCATGAGTCAGGCGACCCTGCACGCCCCCACCGTCCGGACCACCTGTCCCTACTGCGCCGTGCAGTGCACCTTCGACCTGCACCTGGAACGCGGCCTGCCCGTCAAGGTCACGCCCACCAAGGACTGTCCGGTCGCGCACGGCACCGTCTGCAAGAAGGGACTCGCCGCGCTGAACGACCTGCGCCACCCCGAGCGCCTCACCACGCCGCTGCTGCGCAAAGGCGGCGAACTCACCCCGGTCGGCTGGGACGAGGCCCTCGCGTACGTCCGGGACGCCCTGGGCAACCTGCCCCCCGAACGGATCGGCGTGTTCGGCAGCGGCAGCCTCACCAACGAGAAGACGTACCTGCTCGGCAAGTTCGCCCGCGTCGCCCTGCGCACCCCCCACATCGACTACAACGGCCGCTACTGCATGGCGAGTGCCAGCACCGCCCTGAACCGCACCGTCGGCTACGACCGCGGGCTGGGCTTCCCGGCGGACGACCTGATCCGCAGCGACCTGCTCCTGCTGGTCGGGGCCAACGTCGCCGAGACCCTCCCGCCCCTGATGCAGTACCTCAAGGGCATCAAGGACCGCGGCGGGACCATCTACGCCATCGACCCGCGCGCCACCACGACCAGCAAGGTCGCCGGGCGGCACCTCGCGCCGCGCCCCGGCACGGACGGCATCCTCGCCCTGGGCCTGCTGCACCTCATGAAACAGTGGGGCCGCATCCGCCCCACCGCGCCCGCGCACGGCATGGCGCAGGTGCTCGCGCACGCCGACGACTACCACCCCGCCCGCGTCGCGCACGACTGCGGCCTGACCGAGGAAGACATCTTCACGCTGGGCCGCGCCTACGCCGAGGCCCGCACCCCACTGATCCTCACCGGACGCGGCCCCGAACAGCACACCCAGGGCACCGACACCGTCCAGGCCTGGCTGAACCTCGCCTTCCTGACCGGGCACTTCGGGAAGGTCGGCGGCGGTTACGCTCCCCTGACCGGGCAGGGCAATGGCCAGGGCGGCCGCGAACACGGGCAGAAGAACGACCAGCTGCCCGGCGCGCGCAGCCTGCGCGACCCCCGCCACCGCGCCGAGATCGCCGCCCTGTGGGACGTGCCCGCTGAGGCGCTGCCGCAGCCCGGCCACAGCGCCCAGGAACTCCTGAACGCCTGCGGCAACCCCGCCGAGGGCGGCCTGGACGCCCTGATCGTCATCGGCAGCAACCCGGTCGTCAGCGCCGCCGGCGCCGGACAGGTCACGCAGAACTTGAAGGCATTGAAGCACCTGATCGTGATCGACTTCCTGCCCAGCGAAACCGCGCAGCTCGCCACGCTGGTCCTGCCGGGCAGCATGTGGTGCGAGGAGGACGGCACCACCACCAATCTCGAGGGCCGCGTGCAGCGCCGGCGCCGCGCCGTCACGCCCCCCGGCGCCGCCCGCGAGGACTGGCGCATCCTGTGCGACCTTGCCGCCGCGCTGGGCCGCCCCCACGGCTTCGAGTACCCCGACTTCCGCGCGCTGCAGGACGAATTCTTCCGCGCCACGCGCGGCGGCAAGGCCGACTACAGCGGCCTGAGCGCCGACCGCCTCGACCGCGCGACCGCCCAGTGGCCCGTCAAGAGCGCCACCGGTCCCGACACCCCGTACGCCTACGCCCCACCGTTCTTCACGCCCGACGGGCTGGCCACCCTGCACGTCCCGCAGCTGCGCGCCCCCACCCTGGCCCCGCGCGCGCTGCACCTCACCACCGGCCGCCTGGGCAACCAGTACCAGAGCGGCACCCAGACCCGCCGCAACCCCGCCCTGAAAGCCGAGCAGACCGTGCAGATCCACCCTGACACCGCCCGCGAGCACGGCCTGGGCGCCGGGGACCTAGTCACGCTGCGCACCGCGCACGGGCAGGCCACCGCGCCCGTCGCCCTCACGCCCGGCCTGAGGCGCGACACGGTGTTCATCTCGTTCCACTGGCCCGAGAGCGCCAACCTCCTGACCGACCCGCACGCCCTGGACCCGCACTCGCGGATGCCCGGCTTCAAGGCCACGCCCGTCACGCTGCACCCCGCGCACCTGAGCCTGCCGCTGCCCACCCGCCCGACCCTCAGCCCGGTGTCCTGACCCCACCCACCAGAGGAGCCCGCCATGCCCCCACCCGACCCCTGAGCCCACCCCAGGTCCCCCGCACCCACCGTCCCATCCGGCCCCCCAGACCCGCGCTCCGCGCCGGTCCACGCCCGCCTATTGCCTGCCCCCCACTGCCCACAGGAGGCCCCGCATGACCACGACCCCCGCCGCTCCGCCCCTGACCGCCGACGCCCGCCGGGTCGTCACCGCCGCCACCCTCGGCTTCACGCTGATGTTCGCCGTGTGGGTCATGTTCGCCATCGTCGGACTGCCCATCCGCAAACAGCTGGGCTTGACCGACGCGCAGTTCACGCTGCTGACCGCCATTCCCGTCCTGACCGGCTCGCTGCTGCGCCTCCCGGCGGGCATCTGGGCCGACCGCTACGGCGGGAAGACCGTGTTCCTGATCAACACCGTCGTGACCGCCCTGTTCGCCCTGGCCCTCGCCTGGGCGGACGGGTACACCACGCTGCTGGCCCTCGCGCTCGGCGTGGGCCTCGCGGGCGTCAGCTTCGCCGTCGGGAACGCCTGGATCGCGCAGTGGGTCCCGGTCAGCCGACAGGGCCTCGCACTCGGCACCTTCGGCGCCGGGAACGCCGGGGCGAGCATCACCAAGCTCCTCGCGCCACTGATGATCACGCTGGTCCCGGCGGGCCTGCTGATTCCCGGCGGGTGGCACTTCGTGCCCTTCGTGTTCGGCCTCGCCCTGCTGGTGTGCGCCGCGCTCACCTCCCGCCTCACGCCCGCCGACCGCGCCCAGCCGTCGGGCCGCACCCTGGGCGACTGGCTGCGCCCGCTGGCCCGCGCGCAGGTATGGCGCTTCGGACTGTACTACGTGATCTTCTTCGGCGCGTACGTCGCCTACAGCCTCTACCTGCCCAAGTACTACGTCGACCACTACGGCGTCCCGCTGGCACAGGCCGGGCTGCTGACTGCCCTGTTTATCTTCCCCGCCAGCCTGCTGCGCCCCCTGGGCGGCTACCTGTCCGACCGCTTCGGGCCGCGCGCCGTGACCGTCGCCGCGTTCGCCGTCATGCTGGCCGGGCTGCTGCCCCTGCTGCGCGACATGAGCGTCACGCCGTTCATGCTGCTGACCACCATCGTCGGCATCGGCATGGGCGTCGGCAAGGCCAGCACCTACACCCTGGTCGCCCAGTGGAACCCCGGCCAGATGGGCGTCGTCGGCGGCCTCGTGGGCCTGCTCGGCGGCCTGGGCGGCTTCATCCTCCCGCTCGCGTTCGCGGCGCTGAAACCCAGCCTGGGCGGCCAGACCGCGTTCGTGGTGCTGTTCGCGCTGACCGCCCTGACCACCGTGATCTTCGTGGCGAACATGGTCCGCCTGAAGGTGCTGGGCCGCCAGCCGAACTTCGCCTGACCCGGGTCACCCACCACAGGAGGCGCGGAGGGGACGGTCACCTCCGCGCCTCCCCCATTCACAACGGTTTCCAGTTCCACCCTGGGGCCAACACCACGCCCTTCAATTCCACTTCCAACCGCTGGTGTTGTCAGGTGCTCGCTCTGGGGCGCAGCTCTTCGAGTCCGCTCGTTCAGGCGTATTGAAGCAGCCCTTCAATACGCCTGAATTCTGCGGTCAGCGCTCCCGTTCCTGCGCGTGGTCGAGTGCGTTCTGCAGGAGCAGCGTCACGTGCTGGTCGGCCAGGTGGTAGTACACCGTGCGGCCCGCCTTGCGGTACCCGACAAGCCGGTGGGCGCGCAGCAGCCGCAGCTGGTGGCTGGCGGCACTCTCGCTGATCCCGGCGACCAGCGCCAGGTCGTGCACGCAGAGTTCCTCGGCGGCCAGCGCGGCCAGCAGGCGCAGTCGCGTGGGGTCCGCCACGGCCTTCAGGAGGGCGCTGGCCGCCTCGACCGCCGCGGAGGACGGCAGCGCCGCCTGGGCTCGGGCGACGGCGTCCGGGTGGCGGCAGTCGGTGTCGCAGGCGGGCAGGGGCGCGTCCGTCAGGGTGGTCACGCGGTCCCCCGCTGCGGGCGGAAGCGCAGCAGGCGCAGCGCGTTCGCGGTGACCAGCGCGGTCGCGCCGGTGTCGGACAGGATCGCGGGCCACAGGCCGGTCACGCCCAGCAGGGTCGTCACGAGGAACACGGCCTTGAGGCCCACCGCGAACGCCACGTTCTGCCGGATGTTGCGCAGGGCGGCGCGGGACAGCTGCACGAGGTCCGGCACGCCCCGCACCTCGTGCCCCAGCAGCGCGGCGTCGGCCGTTTCGAGGGCCACGTCGGTGCCGCCGCCCATTGCGACGCCGACCGTGGCGGCCGCCAGGGCCGGGGCGTCGTTGATGCCGTCGCCGACCATCGCGACGCCGCCCCGCGCCTTCATCGTCTCGATGAGGCGCAGTTTGTCCTCGGGGAGCAGTTCGGCGTGCACGTCGACGTTGAGTGCCTGACCGATGGCCCGCGCGGTGCGGGCGTTGTCGCCGGTGAGCATGACCGGCTGCACCCCCAGGGCCCGCAGGCGTTCGATGGCCTCGCGCGCGTCGGGGCGCGGTTCGTCCCGCAGGGCGATCAGGCCCAGCACCTGAGTGCCGTCCAGCAGCAGGACGACCGTCTTGCCCTGGTCTTCCAGGGTGGTCACGGTCGCCTCGACCGTGGGTGTCAGGGCGCCCTGTTCCCGCGCGTAGCGGGGGGAACCGACCGCCAGCGCGCGGCCCTCGACGGTGGCCAGGGCGGCGCGGCCCGGCAGCGCGAGGCCGCCCTGCGCGGCCGGGAGGTCCGCCGGGGCGTGCGCGAGGATCGCGCGGGCCAGCGGGTGACCCGATCCCTGCTCGACGGCCGCCGCGAGCCGCGCCACGCCGGGCGCGTCGAGGTTCACGGGCACGACGTCGGTGACGGTGGGGCGGCCCTCGGTGAGGGTGCCGGTCTTGTCGAACGCGACGGTCCGCACCGACCCGATCGCCTCGAGGGCCGCGCCGCCCTTGATGAGCAGGCCGCGGCGGGTTCCGGCACTGACGGCGCTGGTGATGGCCGCCGGGACGCTGAGGACCAGCGCGCAGGGGCAGCCGATCAGGAGCAGTGCGACGCCCTTGTACAGCCACGCCTGCCACTCGCCGCCCAGCAGGACGGGCACGGTGGCGGTCAGCACGGCGATGAGCAGCACGACAGGCGTGTACACGCGGGAGAACCGGTCGATGAAGCGCGCCACCGGGGCGCGGTGCGCTTCGGCCTGCTCGACGAGGTGAATGATCCGCGAAATGGTGTTGTCGCGCGCCTCGGCGTCCACGCGGACGGTCAGGACGCCGTCGGTGTTGATGCTGCCGGCGTAGACGCGGTCGCCCGGCGCCTTGTGCACGGGGACGCTCTCGCCCGTGACGGGGGAGTCGTCGAGGCTGGACATCCCGTCCGTGATCGTGCCGTCGGCGGGCACGCGCGCGCCGGGCTGCACCTGGATGAGCTGCCCGACGTGCAGGGTGTCGGCGGGCACCTCGAACACCTGCCCCTTCTTCAGCAGCAGCGCCGTCCTGGGCGTGAGGCGCGTGAGGGCCTGGATACCGCTGCGGGCCCGGCCCACGGCGACCCCCTCGAGGAGTTCGCCGATCGCGAAGAGGAACACGACGACGGCGGCCTCGGCGGCCTCCCCGATGACCAGCGCGCCCAGCGCGGCCAGCGTGACGAGGGTGTTGATGCTGAACGGGTCCCCGGCGCGCGTGGCGGCCAGCGCCTTGCGGGCCAGGGGCGCGGCGCCCAGGACGGTGGCGGCGGCGTAACCCCAGGCGGCCAGGGCGGGTTCCGCCCAGGAGAAGGCCCAGGCGAGGGCGAGCAGCGCACCTGAACTCAGCACGAGGCGGCCCTGGCCGGTCTGCCACCAGGGGCGCGGGCGGATGGGCGCGTCGGGCGTCAGGAGGCGTGGTTCGTGGCCCAGGCCGCGCAGAGTGTGTTCCAGCGTGGCGCGGGAGGTGCGGGTCTCGTCGAGGGTCAGGGTGAGGCTCTGCCGGGTGAGGTTGGTGCGGGCCTGCGTGGCGCCGGGCAGGCGGGTCAGGGCGCCCTCGATCTTGCGGACGCAGGAGGGGCAGTCCATGCCCTCGACGAAGTAGTCGAGTTCGGAGGGTGCGCCCTGAAGTGACGCTGGGGCGGTGCGGGGCGCGCTCATGCCCGAATGATATCTGAAAACCTGCTCAGATATTCGCTAGTTGTCCGGTTCAGGATTTACAGCCCGAACACCGCGCGCTGCTGCGGGTGGATCAGGTCGTTGTACTCCGGGTGGCGGCGGATGTAGGCCGCGATGAACGGACACATCGGCAGCACCAGCTTGCCCTGCGCGCGCACGTCGTCCAGCGCCGCGCGGGCCAGCTGACTGCCCAGCCCCTCGCCCTCGTGCCCCTCATCCACCTCGGTGTGGGGCAGCATGATCGCGTTCCCCACCGGGCGGAACTCCGCGAAGCCCAGCACGCGGTCCCCGTCCACCAGTTCGTAGCGTTGCGTGTCGTCGTTGCGGCGCACCTGTGCGGTCATGACGGTCATCCTGCACCGCTCAGGACCACGCCGCCTTGAGCGGACCTTCATGCGCCACCCCCCTGTCCGATACGCCCGGGCGGTATGCTGCGCCTCAGGTACCCCCATGCCCGACGCCCCACCCGCCCTGACCGACACCGACACCCGCGTCCTGCTGCGCCTGCGCCGCATCGAGGGTCAGGTGCGCGGCCTGCAGCGCATGATCGAGGACGGCCGCGACTGCCACGACATCCTGACCCAGCTGTCCGGCGTGCGCAGCGCCCTCGACGCCGCCGGGGAGCAGATCCTCGAGCAGTACGCCTCCGGCTGCCGCGCCCGCCCAGGCGAGCCGATCACCCCGCAGGACGTCGTGCGCGCCGTGAAACTCCTGCGCCGCTGACCGCGCGTCACTCGACCGCGCCGATCAGCGCGCGGTGTCCGAGGGACTCAGCAGCTCGTTGCGCCGCTCGAAGGCCCGCATGAAGCGGCCCAGCACCTCCGTCTGCGTGCGGTAGGCCGCCACGGCACGCGTCTTGACCGCCAGATCCTCCGCATCCAGCGGCACCCGCTGCCACGGCAGGTGACGCGCCAGCGGCGGCGGGACCAGCGGCAGGCCCGGGTGCGTGCCCTTGGGCAGCGGCCACTCCAGCCCGCCGTGAACCACCCAGTAGCGCAGGCGATCCTGCAGGCCCAGCCGCGCCGCGACCCGCTGCGCGAACAGCGTCAGGGTGTGATGATCCGGATGGAAGTCATCATGGGCGGGAATCAGGATCACGTCCGGGTTCACGCGGCGCAGCACCCGCTCCAGGTCCGCCTCCAGAGCCTCACCCGTGAACGGCGCGCCGGGCGTCTGCGCCTCCCGCAGGTACACCGCCGACGCCCCGGTCCGGGGGGACGTGTACGGCCGGTCAAAGTTCACGCCGTTCAGGAAGCGCAGGCCCCCGTCCGGGTACCCCAGCACGGCCTGACGGTCCAGGGGGATGCCCAGCACGACGGCGGCCGCGCGGGCCTCGCCGACGCGCCGCTCGCCCAGGTCCCGCAGCGCCCGCCCACGTGGGTGCAGGGTCCGTTCGGTCAGGGCCGCGTCGAACTCGAATCCGTCCCCAGCGGTGATCCAGGTCACGGACACCTGCGCACCCGCCGCGCGCGCCCGGTTCAGCATGCCCGCGCAGCACAGGGTCTCGTCGTCCGGATGCGGGGACAGCAGCAGCACCCGCTGCCCCGCCCGGAAGGCGGGCGCGACGGGCAGGGCCGCCACGGCGCGCGCCTCACGGCCCGACACACCCGGGATCGGCTCGTTGATCCACGCGGCCAGCCCCAGCAGGACCAGCAGCGTCGCGGGCAGGGTCCAGCGGGGCATGGGGCGGGGGAGCGCGCGGCGCAGGCGGGTCATCACCGGGAAGTGTACCGGTCAGCGGCTCGCCTGCTCGGGCGGTCAGTGCTCGTCGTGGCTGCCGTCCGTGTGACCGCCCGAGTGGGTATCGCCGTGAGACTCGTCGTGGGCGGGCGCCGTCACGGGCGTGGCGACCGGCTGGGAGGCCGCTTCGGAGGTCGTGGAGTCCGGAGTGGGACTGGTGACGGGCGAGGCCGGGACCGTCTCCGGCGTGGCGGCAGGTGTGGCGGCTGGCGCGGCGGAGTGGTCGGCGGACCCGGCGCTGGATCCATGGGCGTGTCCGGTCTGGGTGGTCTGGCCGATGGCGCGGGCGGCGGTGGTCAGTCCGGCGAACAGCAGCGCGGCGGCGGCGACCGTGCCGCCCACGACACGCGGAAGCTTGCTGCTCAGCTGCACGCCCTCGCGCGCCAGGAAGGCCAGCAGCGACAGGACCAGTCCGGCGGGGATCAGGACGGCGGAGTACGCCGGGTTGTCCAGGAAGTGCTGCACGCCCCCGGTGACCATGCCGATGCCGACCGACAGGACGAAGGACACCAGCAGGAAACGCGGGAGGTTCGCGGGGCGCGCGGCGCGGCGCAGCACGAATTCCTGGAGGTAGTTCCCGGCGGTGAAGCACACGACGCCCAGCACGGCCAGTCCGAGGTAGTAGGGGACGTGTTCGCCCAGGCCCAGGTGGACGATGCCGCCCGCGATGAAGCTGGTGGAGGCCAGCATCAGGAAGTAGGCGAGGAACGGCAGCAGCAGGTGGCGGCGGACGGAGGTGGGGGCGGGGGTGCTCATCGCCGCGGACAGTAGCGAATCTCCATAAAGTTTTGATAAAGCTCGGTAAACCCATCGGTTGTCCCCCAGGCGGAGACAACACCGGCTGGTCAGGCCCAGCGCTTTTCCGTAAAATGAAATTCAAGTTCATCCAGTGAAAAACCCCGAGCTGTCTGTCCCCCCAAGGAGTGCCCGCATGACCCAGACCCTGCCCGCCGGCCTGACCATCACCGCCCCCATCACGGACGCGCAGCGTGAGATCCTCACGCCCGAGGCGCTGGCCTTCGTCGCCGACCTGCACCGCCGCTTCGAGGGGCGCCGCCGCGACCTGATGGCCGCCCGCGAGTCCCGTCAGGCGGCGCTGGACGCCGGGGCGCTGCCGGACTTCCTGCCCGAGACCCAGGCCGTGCGGGACGGCGACTGGCGCATCAACCCCCTGCCGGACGACCTGCAGGACCGCCGGGTGGAGATCACCGGCCCCGTGGACCGCAAGATGATCATCAACGCGCTGAACAGCGGCGCGCGGGTGTTCATGGCCGACTTCGAGGACGCGAGCAGCCCCACCTGGGAGAACTGCGTGGACGGGCAGATCAACCTCCGCGACGCGGTGCGCCGCACCATCCGCCTGGACACGAACGGCAAGACCTACCAGCTGAACGAGACGACGGCCGTGCTGCTCGTGCGCCCCCGCGGCTGGCACCTCCCGGAAAAGCACGTGCAGGTGGACGGCGAGACCATGTACGGGGCGCTGTTCGACTTCGGGCTGTACGTGTGGCACAACGCGCAGGAACTCCTGAAGCGCGGCTCGGGGCCGTACTTCTACCTGCCGAAGATGGAATCGCACCTCGAGGCGCGGCTGTGGAACGACGTGTTCAACCACGCCGAGGAGACGCTGGGCCTGACGCGCGGCACGATCAAGGGCACGGTGCTGATCGAGACGATCCTCGCCGCGTTCGAGATGGACGAGATCCTGTATGAGCTGCGCGAGCACTCGGCGGGCCTGAACTGCGGCCGCTGGGACTACATCTTCAGCTACATCAAGAAACTCCGCACCCAGCCGGACCGGATCCTGCCCGACCGCGCGAAGGTCAGCATGGCCGTCCCGATGATGCAGGCGTACAGCAAACTCGCCATCCAGACCTGCCACAAACGCGGCGCGCCCGCCATCGGCGGCATGAGCGCCTTCATTCCCGTCAAGGGCGACGAGGCGAAGAACGCCGCCGCGTTCGAGCAGGTGCGCCTCGACAAGGAACGCGAGGCGACGAACGGGCACGACGGCACCTGGGTCGCGCACCCCGGCATGGTGGCCCTCGCCACCGAGGTCTTCGACCGGCTGATGCCCGAACCCAACCAGATCGGCAGCGGCAAGCAGGCCGACCTGACCGTCACCGCCGCCGACCTCCTCATCCCGCCCGAAGGGACCGTGACCGAGGCCGGCGTGCGGATGAACGTGAACGTCGGCATCCAGTACCTCGCGGCGTGGCTGCGCGGCTCGGGCGCCGTGCCCATCCACAACCTGATGGAGGACGCCGCGACCGCCGAGATCAGCCGCGCGCAGCTGTGGCAGTGGCGGCACCACGGCGTGACCCTGGAGGACGGCCGCCCCCTGACGCCGGAACTGTGGGACGAGCTGTTCGACGACGAGGCCGCCAAACTGGGCGAGGGGTACGCGGACGCCGCGCGGCTGTTCCGCACCACCGCGACCGGCACGCCCCTGATGGACTTCCTGACGCTGCCCGGCTACGAGGCCCTGGCCTGAGCGTGAGCGAACCCAATGGCCGTGGGGGCCGCCCGCGCGGCGCGGACGCACCGGGCGGCGTGCGCACCCTGGAACGCGGCCTGAGCGTCCTGTGGGCGCTCGCCACGCTGCGCGAGGCGCCCCTCTCGCAGGTGGCGCGCGCCGCCGGGCTGTCGGCCAGCACCGCGTACCGCCTGCTGGAGACGCTGCGGCAGCAGGGCTTCGTGGAATGGGAGGAGGCCTCCGGACTCTTCCGGGTGGGCCTGCGGGCGTATCAGGTGGGGGCGGCGTTCGACGCGGCGCACGCCCTGACCGCCGCCGCCGCGCCGGAGATGCGCGCCCTGGTCGCCGAGCTGGGCGAGAGTGCGAACCTCGCGGTGCTGCGCCCGCACGGGGCGGGACTGGAGGCCGCGTACGTGCATCAGGTCGAGGGTCCGCAACTGGTGCGGATGTTCACGCAGACCGGCGCGAGCGCGCCCCTGCACGCGTCCGGGGTGGGCAAGGTGCTCCTGGCCGCGCGGCCCGAGGCGGAGGCGCGACGGGCGCTGGAGGCCACCACCCTGACCCCGTACACGCCGCACACCCTGACAACCGTGGACGCGGCGCTGGCCGCCGTGGCCCGAGTGCGCGAGGACGGGTTCGCGCTGGACGACCAGGAACGTGAACTGGGCGTGCGCTGCGTGGCCGTCCCGGTGCCGGGTGCGGACGGGCGGGTCGCGGCGGCACTGAGCGTCTCGGCCCCCACGTCGCGCCTCACGCCGGACGAGGTGCCGCGCTTCCTGGGGGCGGCGCAGGCGGCCGCCTCACGGATCGCCGTGCGCCTGGGCCATCGGGACGCCTGAGCGGCACTATGCTGCCGCATGCTCAATCCGTGCCGGTGGTGTCCGTGAACCCGCCTGATCTCCCCTCCTCCGCCGCCCGCGCGCTGGCCGAGGCGCTGCACGCCGCGCTGGCGGACGCGTGGACGGCCGTGGACGCACCCGGCCCGCTGGACGCCGCGCCGCCCGTCACGGACTACCGCGCCGCTCCCGTCCCGGACGACCTGAGCGCGGGCCGCGCGGAACTGATCGTGGAGGCCAGCGACCTCCCCGCGCTGCGCGCCGCCCTGAGCAGCGGCGCGGACGCCGTCGTGATCGACTTCGACGACACCTTCGCCCCCACCCCGGCGAATGTCGCGGCGGCCTGGGCGGCCCTGCCCGAGTGGCTCGCGGCGGACGTGCCGCTGCTGGCGCGGCCCCGCGCGCTGTACGCGCCACAGCCGGGCCTGACCTTCGCTGGACAGCCCGCGCGCGGGGCGCTGTGCGATCTGGCGGCGCTGCTGACCGCGCGGCCGGGCCGCGTGCCGCACCTGTACCTGCCGAAACTGGAATCTGTCGTGCAGGCCCGTGCCTGGGCGACCGCGCTGCGCGTCGCAGAAGGGCACCTGGGCCTGAATCCCGGCACGCTGCGCGTGTGCCTGCAGATCGAGACGCTGCCGGGCCTTCTGCACATGGACGCCCTGCTGTCCGAACTGCGCGAGTGGGCGTTCGGGCTGAACGCGGGCCGCTGGGACTACGTGTTCAGCCTCGTGAAGACCACCGGGGCCACCCGGACGGTCCCCGTCCCCCCACGCGCCGGGCTGGGGATGGACGTGGACGCCATGCATGCCTACGCGCAGGCGCTCGTGGACGTGTGCCGCGCCCGCGGCGCGCAGGCGGTCGGCGGGACGGCAGCGGTCAGCCCAGACCCACTCAACCCCACCCTGGCGCTGGACGCCGTCCGGGCCGACAAGGCGCGTGAGGCCGCGCAGGGCTTCCAGGGCGCGTGGGCGGGCCTGCCGGAACTGCTGGACGCGGTGCGGGAGGGACTGGCAACCCCCACGCCCACCCCTGCCCCGACCGCCCCCGTGACGCGTGAGCGGCTGCTGGCCCTCCCGGACCCCGGCCCGCTCCCCGCGGCCGAGGTGCGGGACACGCTGGGCCTCGCGCTGGACGTGTTCGGCGCGTGGTTCGCCGGGCGGGGCGTGATCACCCGGAACGGGCGGATCGAGGACACCGCCACGGCGGAACTCGCCCGCGCGCTGCTGTGGCAGTGGGTGCGCGTGGGGGCGCCGCTGGACGACGGCAGCGTCTTCGACCGGGCCGCGTACCGCACGCTGCGCCGCGCCCTGCGCCCCGACGACACGCCCGAAGCTCGCCTGCTTGATCATGTCGTCCTGGCCGACGCGGCCCCGGCGTATGTTCCCCTGGAAGCCCACCGCCTGACCCTCAACGAAAGGACCTTCCATGACTGACCTGACTCTGCTGTCGCGCCGCGCGCTGGACGCCTGCGCGACCCTGGCCGCCCACACCGAGGTGCCGGGCGAGATCACCCGCACGTTCCTCAGCGCGCCCAGCCGCGACGTGACCGCCTTCCTGACCGCCTGGGCGCACGAGCTGGACCTGGAGGTGCGCGTGGACGCCGCTGGGAACCTCCGCGCGCGGCGGGCCGGACCGACGCCGGACGCGCCCACGCTGTTCCTGGGCTCGCACGTGGACACCGTGCCGAACGCCGGGGCCTTCGACGGGGTCCTGGGCGTCACGCTGGCCTTCGCGGTCGCGGAGGCGCTGCGGGACGAGGCGCTGCCGTTCGCGCTGGAACTGCTGGCCTTCAGCGAGGAGGAGGGCGTGCGGTTCGGCGTGCCGTTCATCGGAAGCCGCGCCCTGACCGGCACGCTGGAGCCGCTGCTGACCCTGCGGGACGCGCAGGGGGCGAGCGTGCTGGACGCCATCCGCGCGTACGGCCTGGACGACGCGGCCCTGCCGGACGCCGTGGTGCAGGGCGGGGCGCTGGGCTTCCTGGAATTCCACATCGAGCAGGGGCCGGTGCTGCAGGCGGCGGGCGCGGCGGTGGGTGTGGTGAGTGCCATCGTGGGCCAGGACCGCGTGTTGCTGGACTTCACGGGGCAGGCGGCGCACGCGGGCACCACGCCGATGGGGCACCGCCGGGACGCCCTGGCGGCGGCGGCGCGCTTCGCAGTGGCCGCCGAGGACCGGGCGCGCGCCACGCCGGGGCTGGTGGCGACGGTGGGTGTGATGACCGCGCGGCCCGGGGCGATCAACGTGATTCCCGGCGCGGCGCACTGCACGCTGGACCTCCGGCATGAGGACGACGCGGTGCGGGCCGGGGCGCTGGAGGCGTTGCTGAACGCGGCGCGGACCTTCGCGGAGGAACGCGGCGTCTCTCTGGACGTCACGCACAAGATGGCGCAGCCCGCCATCCCGATGGACGCCTCCTTCCGTGACCTGCTGCGCGCGGCGGCCGCGCAGGAGGGCCTGGGTGCGCCCGATCTGGTCAGCGGGGCCGGGCACGACGCGATGATCCTCGCAGAGAGGATGCCCGCCGCGATGCTGTTCCTGCGCTCGCCGAACGCGCTGAGTCACCACCCGGACGAGACCGTGAACGCAGGGGACGTGGACGCCGCGCTGCGGGTGGGCGTGGCGTTCGTCCGCGCGCTGGCCGGGCGTGAGGGGACGCGCTGATGGCGCTGGACCTGATCGTCCGGGGGGGGACGCTGGTCACGCCGCACGGCCCGATCCTCGCGGATCTGGGGGTGGAGGACGGGCGGATCGTGAGTCTCGCGCTGGACGTGTTCGCGCCCGCCCGTGAGGAGATCGACGCGACCGGGCTGCACGTCTTCCCCGGCGTGGTGGACGCCCACGTGCACCTGAACGAACCGGGCCGCACGCACTGGGAGGGCTTCGACACCGGCACGCGCGCGCTGGCGGCGGGCGGCGCGACGAGCTTCCTGGACATGCCGCTGAATTCCTCGCCGCCGCTGCTGGACGCGCGGGCCTTCGCGGAGAAACGGGCGCTGGGCGAGGCGAAGTCCCGGCTGGATTTCGGCCTGTGGGGCGGCCTGACGCCGCTGAACCTGACGGAACTGGATGAGCTGGCGGCGTGCGGCGTGATCGGCTTCAAGGCGTTCATGAGCCACAGTGGCCTGGACGAGTTCCCCGCCGTGGACGACGTGACGCTGTTCGAGGGGATGCGCGCCGCGCGGCGGGCCGGGCTGGTCGTCGCCACGCACGCCGAGAGCGACGCGTTCACCCGCACGCTGTCGCAGGTGGCGCGCGAGCAGGGCCGGGCGGGCGTGCGGGATTACCTCGCGTCGCGCCCGCCAGTCACGGAGGCCGAGGCGGTGGGCCGCGCGATCTGCTTTGCCGAGGAGACCGGCGCGGCCCTGCACCTCGTGCACCTCAGCACCGCGCGTGGCGTCACCCTGGCCGCCGAGGCCCGCGCGCGCGGCGTGGACGTCACCGCCGAGACCTGCCCGCACTACCTCCACTGGACCGGGGAGGACGTCGAGCGGGTCGGTGCGCTGCTGAAGTGCGCGCCGCCCATCCGGGACGCGGGCGCCCGCGAGGCGCTGTGGGCGGCGCTGAAGGCCGGGCGGATCGACACGGTCGGCAGCGACCACTCCCCCGCCCCGCCCGAACTGAAGACCGGGGAGGACTTCTTCGCCATCTGGGGCGGGATCAGCGGCGCGCAGTCCACCCTGAACGTCCTGCTGGACGGCGGGTACTGGCAGCGGGACGTGCCGCTGGAACTGGTCGCGGCAGTCGCCTCGCTGAATCCCGCGCGGCGCTTCCGGCTGGGCAGCAAGGGCGCGCTGCGGCTGGGCGCGGACGCCGACCTTGCCCTGGTGCGGCTGGACGAGACGTTCACGCTGACCGAACTGCACGACCGCCACCACGGCAACCCGTACCGGGGGCAGAGCTTCCGGGGACGGGTGCAGGCCACGTACCTGCGCGGGCAGCGCGTGTTCGCGCAGACGCCCGGCGGGGCCCTATTCGACGAGTCCGTGCGGGGGCAGCTGCTGCGCCCGACTAAGGAGACTGCATGAAACACCTGGGAGTCACCCGTTCCGCGTTGCGTGAGGCGCACGCGGTAATCACGCCCGATACGTTCGTCCGCACGGCGCTGGCCGAGTGGCCCGGCAGCGCGGTCGTGCTGCACATCGCGCCGGTGATCGGGCTGGGGGCGAGGTTCGTGCAGTTCACGGCTGAGATGACGGCCGGGGCGCGGGCGCGCGAGTCGGCGCTGGGCTACCAGCGGTTCGTGTTCGTGCTGGACGGCGAGGTGCAGGTGGAGGTGGACGGCGAGTCGCGGACGCTGCGCGAGTCGGATCACGTGTTCTTCCCGGCGGGGGTCGCGCACACGCTGGAGGCGCGGGGCGCGGCGAGGGTGGCGGTGTTCGAGAAGCCGTACCAGGGCGCGCCGGGCGTGGACGCTCCGCCGGTGTGTTGGGGGAACGAGCGGGAGAATCCGGGTGCGCCGTTCGAGGGCGACGAGCGGCTGATCGCGCGCAAGTTGCTGCCGGACGATCCGCGTTTCGATTTCATGATGAGCACCATGAGTTTCGCGCCGGGCGCGACCCTGCCGTACACGGAGGTGCATTACATGGAGCACGGTCTGCTGATGCTCTCGGGCGAGGGCCTGTACAAGCTGCAGGAGGCGTATTACCCCGTTTCCACGGGGGACGTGATCTGGATGGGCGCGCACTGCCCGCAGTGGTATGGGGCGCTGGGCCGCGACTGGAGCAAGTACCTGCTGTTCAAGGACATGAACCGCCATCCCCTCACCCTGACCGGAGGCCAGCCGTGACCAGACGCACCCTGCCCCTGACCGACCACTACGACGTCCGCCGCGGCGAGGACGGCCACCGTTACCTGCACCCGCTGGTGCGTGGGTTTCCGCTGCTGCGCTTCCCGCTGCTGAACAAGGGCACGGCGTTCACGGAGGCTGAGCGGGAGGCGCTGGGTCTGGACGGCCTGCTGGCCCCGCAGGTGGACACGCTGGACGCGCTGGTCGAGCGGCAGTACGCGGAGTACGCGCAGATCACCGAGCCGCTGGACCGGCACGTGTTCCTGCGCAACCTGCAGGACCGCAACGAAGTGCTGTTCTACGCGCTGCTCTCCGCGCACGTGGAGGAGATGCTGCCCGTGGTGTACACGCCGACGGTGGGCCTGGCGGTGCAGCGGTTCAGCCAGATCTACCGTTATCCGCGCGGCCTGACGCTGAGCACCCGCAACATCGACCGGGCCGGGGCGGCGCTGGCGAACGTGCCGCTGAACGACGTGCGGATCATCGTGGCGACCGACAGCAGCGCGATCCTGGGCATCGGGGACCAGGGCTTCGGGGGCATGGCGATCAGCATCGGGAAACTGTCGCTGTACACCGTGGCGGGCGGCGTGGGGCCGGACAAGACCCTCCCCGTGGAACTGGATGTCGGGACCGGGCGCGCGGACCTGCGGGACGACCCGGCGTACCTGGGCGTGAAGCACGAGCGCCTGACCGGCGACGAGTACCTGCGGTTCGTGGACCGCTTCGTGGAGGCGACGCTGCAGCGGTACCCGAAGGCGATCATCCAGTGGGAGGACTTCAGCAAGGACGCGGCGTTCGAGGTGCTGAGCCGCTACCGCCGGGTCGTGCCGAGCTTCAACGACGACATTCAGGGCACGGGCGCGGTGGTGCTGGCCGGGGTGCTGAACGCCTGCCGGATGAAGGGCGAGGCGCTGCGCGATCAGGTGGTCGTCGTGCACGGCGCGGGCGCGGGTGGGGCCGGGGTGGCCCTGGCGATCCGCGAGGGCATGCGCCGCGAGGGCCTGAGTGAAGCCGAGATAGCGGCGCGGGTGTTTGTGCTCGACTCGCGTGGGCTGCTCACCGACGACCGGCGCATGGAGGACTACAAGCGGGCGCTGGCCACGCCGAAGGCCCTGACGGACGGCTGGGCGGGCACCGACCTCGAAAGCGTGATCCGCGAGGCGCGGGCAACGGTGCTGCTGGGCCTCAGCGGGCAGCCGGGCATCTTCAGCGAGGGCGTGGTGCGGGCCACGCACGCCAACACGCCCCGCCCGCTGGTGTTCCCGCTGAGCAACCCCACCGCGTTCGCGGAGGCCCTCCCGGCGGACATCCTGGCCTGGACCGGCGGGCAGGCGATCGTGGCGACCGGCAGTCCCTTCGACCCGGTCAGCCTGCACGGCGAGATGCACGAGATCGGGCAGGGGAACAACGCGTTCATCTTCCCCGGGCTGGGCTTCGGCGCGATCCTGGCCCGCGTGCGCGAGGTCACGGACGAGATGGTCACGGCCGCCGCGTACGCTCTGGCGGAGTACACGCAGGCGAACCACCCGGGCCGCACGTACCCGCCGGTGGACGAACTGAGTCACGCGAGCATTCACGTGGCGGTGGCCGTGATCCGGCAGGCGCTCGCGGACGGCGTCGCCACCGAGTTCACGCTGCGCGGCCAGAGCGACGCGGGGCTGCTGGACACCGTCCGGCGCAAGTTCTGGCAGCCGACGTACCTACCGTTCCGCCCGTCGGGTGGACACCCCTCCATGTGACCCGCTGAAAGAATCGTGCACGACGGGGCTGCGTACGCTGGACGCATGAGCGACGTGCTGCCTCTGTCCGCTGGGCCGGCGCCCGGTGAGGACGCCCGGCTGCAGGAGCTCCAGCTGTACGCCGCGCAGCTGGAGCGGTACGCCGAGGAATTCGGCACGCTGTTCCACCGCTACAAACTGCGCGAGGCCGAACTGGAGGCCGCCACCCTGGCGGTCGTGAACGCCTTCGTGGTCGCGCTGGGCGCGCACGACGCGTACACCCGCGAGCACACCCAGCGCGTGCAGCGCAGCGCGCTGCTGATCGCGCAGACGCTCGGATGGTCGGCCGCACAGCTGGAGGAGGTGCGGCTGGGCGCGGTCCTGCACGACATCGGCAAGACGTCGATTTCCGACACGGTGCTGTGCAAGCCGGGGCGACTCGACGCGTCAGAGTACCGTGACATTCAGCGGCACCCGGTCATCGGCGCGCACATGATCAGCGGCTTTCCTGCCCTGGCGCCTGCGCGGCCCTACGTGCTGTACCACCATGAACGCTTCGACGGTCGGGGCTACCCGGAGGGCCTGCGGGGGCAGGACATTCCCATCCAGGGCCGCCTGCTGGCGGTGGCGGACGCGGTGGACGCCATGCTGACCAGCCGGCCCTACCGGCCGCCGCTGCCCCTCGACCACGTCATGCAGGAACTGAGGGCGGGCATGGGTTCCCAGTTCGACCCGGATCTGGTCGAGGCGTTTCTGCGGTCCGGCGCGCTGGACCTGTACCAGCTGCCGGACAAGGCTGCCCCGGCCGCCGCAGCCGACGCCGCCCCGGACCCGGCTGAGCTCAGCACGCTGGGTGGCGCGTGACCGGGTCGGCGCTGCCCGTCATGGTGTGCTGAGACGTTGTGATCGTCGGCCCGCTCGGTACGATGACGTATGCCGCTGAACTTTCTGAAAAGGACTGAGGCGCCGAAGACCGAGGACCCACGGGTGGAACGGTCGCGGGTGGACGACCGGTTCGAACGGCACCTGAAACTTGCCCTGCGCGACCGGCAGATCGAGGTGCGGGGCGCCGTGATCCTGCATGACGTGCTGGCACTGGATGTCCCCGCGGGGGGCACGCAGGGCACGCTGCGGAAGATGCCCTCGTTGCGGCTGGATTACGAACTGTTCGATCCGCGCGCGCAGGCACCGGTGGCCGGTATCGTGCTGTCGTCGCGGACGTACGGGCGGGATCGGCGGCGCACGCCCACGCCGACCGTCAGTGACGTGCCCCCCGGCATCACCATCGTGACGGTCCTGCACCTCAATCCCGGGGCGCTGCCGGACGTGCTGGCCGTCCGGCAGGCGGTCGGGCCGTTCCTGCCCGACTGATCCGGTCGTCCGGCGGTCTGTCCTGACCGGCGGGGCCGGCCGGCAGGAGTCGACGGCCCTTCAGCGGCGCAGGCGCAGGCGTTCCAGGATCTCGGGCAGCGGTTCGGGCCGGGCGATGTGGTAGCCCTGCGCCGCGCCGCAGTCCAGGGACCATAGGAGGTCCAGCATGGCCTCGTCCTCCACGCCTTCGGCGACCGTGCGCAGTCCCAGATCGCGGGCGAGGCGGATGGTGCTGCCCAGCAGCGCGCCGCGGGTGCCGCCGCGCGTGCCGTCCCGCAGGAACGCCCGGTCGAGTTTGACGGTGTCCAGCGGCAGGTCGGCCAGCAGCGCCAGGCTGGAGTGGCCACTGCCGAAGTCGTCCAGCGCGACCTGAACGCCCACGGCCCGCAGCTGTTCGAGGTGACGGCAGGCGAGCGTGACGTTCTGCATGACGCTGCTTTCCGTGACCTCGAGGGTCAGCACGGCCGGGTCGACCTGAAGTTCACGGAGGATGTTCAGGACGCTCTGCGCGAAATCCTGGCTGAGCAGCTGCAGGGGGCTGACGTTGACATTCACGCGGACCGGCGCGATCTGCTGCGCGGCCTGCGCGTCAAGCAGCGCGCGCCGCAGGGCCCAGTCGCCCAGGCGGGTGATCAGGCCGGCGCGCTCGGCGATCGGGATGAAGGTCCCCGGAGGCACGTCGCCCAGGGTCGGGTGGTGCCAGCGCATCAGGGATTCCATCGCCACCCACCGGCCGCTGCTCAGGTCACGGATCGGCTGGTACAGCAGCGTCAGTTCGCCGCGCTGATCGGCGCCTTGCAGGGCGGATTCGAGCAGGTGGCCGTACTGGCTCTGGCGCAGCATGTCCTCGTTGAACAGGCCGCAGTGCTGGCGTTCGTCCATGGCATGCTGCAGCGCGATATTGGCCTGGCGCAGCAGGGTCGTGACCGGCAGGGCGTACGGGGATTCGGCGTAACCGCCGGTGAGTTTCACGGAGACCTCGTTCTCGTTCAGGTGGAAGGGCCGTTCGAGGTCACGCAGGATGGCGTCCGGGTCCGGGCTGTCCTGGCCGGTGGTGACGAGCACCAGGCCGTTCGAGGTGAGGCGCGCCACCACGTGCTCCCGGCCGAGTTCGTTGAGTCGGCCGGCCAGTTCGCGCAGCAGCGTGTCGACGCGCGTGGTGCCGTACAGACCGCTGAGTTCCTGGAGTCTGGGGACCTCGATCACCAGGGCGCTGCGGACGGGGGTGTGCGCGAGGCGTTCGAGGAGTCCGGTGCGGGTGAACGCGCCGGTCAGTTCGTCCCGTTGCGACCGGTCGCGCAGCTGCTGTTCGCGCAGGTTGAGGTGGTCGAGCAGGTCGTTGATCGTGCGGGCCAGCACGCCCAGTTCCGTGCGGTTGCGGGCGTCGAGGCGGTGGCTGGGGTCGTGCGCGATCAGCTGCGTGTCGCGCTTGTACCCTTCGAGGACGCGCAGGACCCGGCGGTTGAGGAACAGCAGGAAGCTGGCGATGCCAATCAGGGTGGCGATCAGCATGGTCAGGCGCAGCTGCCGCGCGCCGATCAGTCCGGCGGCGTGCACGGCCCGCGGGATGCTGAGTTCCAGGCCGAGTTGCGGCGGGCCGCCCGGAGCGGCGAGGGGTGAAGTGGCCCGCACGCGGTCGTCGAGGAAGACGACCTGCGTGTCCGGAACTGGATGCTGGGTGAGGACGGCGCTGAAGATCCGGCCCTGGTAGGTGATCTCGTTGAGAACGGCGGGCGTGAGGGTGCGGGCCAGCAGCATGACGCCGCCGCGGCCCTGGCCGTCGTCGCGGGTGATGGGGCGGGCCGCGACGATGTAGGACGCCGCGCCGCGCCGCAGCACGCCGGCCGCGCCGTCCTGGGGCAGCGGGTCGGGCAGGGCGGCCATGAAGTCCTGCACGGGTGCGGTGGCGTCCACGATGCGGTCGCCGTCGAGGGCCGCTGCCGACAGGAGTCGGCCGTCGGCGGCCGCGACGCCCCAGTAGTCGACCTTGCCGCCGATGAACGTCCCGGGCACGAGGTTGGCGCCGAGGTAGCGGGGGTTGCGGCCGGCGGCGTACTCGTAGGTTTCGGTCCAGAGACTGAAGTTCAGGACGAACAGGCCCACGCGGGTTTCCTCGGTGCGCAGGTTTGCGCGGGCGATGTCACTGAACTGCTGGACCTGGGTTCGTTCGATGGCGGTGAACTTGTCGTTCATGAACGCGGGCAGCAGGATCAGCAGGATGACGCTCAGCGGGACGAGCAGGGCCGCGAGCAGCCCGAGCAGCTGAACGCGCAGGGACAGGGCCACGCGGTCCCGGAACCATCCGGTGCGGTGGGTCACGGGGACTGGACCTGCGGGACGTACCGGTGGGCGGACATACTCGGGGTGGCTCCTTCTGGACGGAATGGAAAGCGGGAGGTCAGGGTGAGGCCGCCCTCCATTCTGAGAAGAGGTGACGGGCTGTTTATGAGAACAGCTCCATGCTTTTCAGAGCGAGTCTGCTGGTGGGGGGCTCACCCCCCCCGCCGGGGACGCAAGTCCCGCACCTCATTCCTGAGGATATCCTCAATTATGGCGAGACCGAGACAGATCAGTGACGAGGTGATCATCGCCGCCGCCCAGGACGTGTTCCTGGAGCAGGGCTTCAGTGCCACCACCGCCGCCATCGCCCGGCGCGCCGGCGTGTCGGAGGGCACGCTGTTCAACCGCTTCGCCAGCAAGGAGGACCTGTTCGTGGCGGCCATCGGTCTGCACGTCCAGGCCCGCTGGCAGGCCGAACTGCTCGGCGCCGCCGGGCAGGGCGACGTGCGCCGCAACCTCGAACGCGCCCTGCTGAGCATGCTGCGCGAGGCCGAGCAGCTCGTACCGAAACTCATGGTGATGTTCTCCCGGGGACACGATACGTCGCACAACCCGATCCTGATGCGCCTGGGTGACCCGATGCAGCTCGCTGCGCGCAATATCGCCACGTATCTGGAGGCCGAGGTTCACCTGGGTCGCCTGCGCCCCCTGGACGCCGAGGTCGCGGCCCTGACGGTCGTGGGCAGCCTGTCTCACTTCGTGCACCGCGAGCAGATGATGCCGGGGCAGGGCAGCGGCCTGGAGGCAGGGCGGTTCGTGCGCGGGCTGATGGACCTGCTGTGGCCCGGCATGGCCCCGTGAGACGCGCCGCGAGTTATGAAGCAGTTCTGGAGTGAACGCCGCGTGACAGACGTAGCTGAGTCTACACTCGTTAATGATGGCAGCCGGGCGCCCCCCTCCCGACGCACAAGCCGACACCCCTTCAGGTCCACCGGCCCATGCTGTGCGGACCAGCCGACCACCACCCCATCCCGAGGACTGATATGACCGACGCCTCCCCCACCCTGCTGGTCCGCGCCGTGCTGACCGCAGCCCTGCTGACCGCCCCCGGACTGTCCGGCCCGGCTGCCGCGCAGACCGCCCCTCCCCCACCCGGCCTGCCCGCGCCCGTCACCACGCCCACCCCGGCCGCAGGTTCGCTGGACGCGCTGCTGCTCGCGCTGCGCGCCGCCCCGGGCTGGCGCGCGGCGGACCTGACCTACCGCTCGGCGCAGCTGCAGCTCGACAGCGCCCGCCTGCGGGCCGGACTGAACCTGACAGCCGGCGCGAGCGGCAGCCTCTCGAAGGTCCCCTGGGACGGCGGCGACTGGACCGGGAACGGCACCGTCACCCTGAGCGCCAGCCTCCCCGTGCTGCCGTGGTCGCCGCTGCTCGAAGGTGTGCGCAGCGCCGAACGCGGCGTGCAGACGGCCGCGCTGGACCTGCGCGCCGCGCGCGGCACCCTGACCGCGCAGCTGTGGCAGGCGTACGCGGGCCTGCGCGCCGCAGCGGACGCCCTGACCCTCGCGGACGCGCAGGTCACCCTGAGCGCTCAGCTGCTGGAGGTCGCCCGCGCCCAGCGCACCCAGGGTCTGCTGACCGAGAGCGTCCTGCTGGACCGTCAGGCGACCCTGGAGGCCGCGCAGGCCGGCCGGGACCGCGCCGCGCGCGCCGTCACGCAGGCCCGGCTGGGCCTCACGCGCCTGCTGGGCACCGATCCGCTGCCCGCCACGCCCGACCTCAGCCGTCCCCTGCCCGACCTGACCCCCGCCGGGGACGAGGCGACCCTGGTCGCCCGCGCGCTGGCCGCACGCCCCGAGGTGCGCCGCGCCCAGGCCACCCTGGCCGACGCGCTGGCCGGGCGGGACGCGGCCGCCCTGGGCGCCCGCCTGCCGGACCTGACCGCGAGCGTGGCCGCGGGGCAGCTGGCGAGTGCCTCCGGAGCGGCGGGGCGCACGGTCAGCGGCAGCCTGAACTTCACGACCGGCGTGCTGGGCGCGCAGGTCAGCGTGCCGCTGCGTGAACCCCGGTCCCCCGTCAGTGGCGTGAACCTCTCGCTGACGGCTTCGATTCCGATCCTGGGCAGCACCGACGGCACCGTCCTGCGGCAGGCGGAACTGGGCGTGCAACAGGCCGCGCTGGCCGTGGACGCCGCGCGCCAGAGCGTCGAACTCGACGTCCGGACCCGCGTCCAGGCCGTGCAGGACGAACGCGGCGCGCTGGTCGCCGCCCGCACCCGGGTGAGGGCCGCCGCGCTGAACGTGCAGGCCGCGCAGGCGCGCCTGGACGCCGGGCTCGCCACGCGACTCGACGTGGCGCAGGCCACGCTGAACCTCACGCAGGCCGAGCAGGCGCTCAGCGCCCAGCTGGACCGCGTGGGGGTCGCGGGCGCCGCGCTCGCGCAGGCCACCGCCGATCTCGACCCACTGCTCCTGACCCTTCCCGCCCCCCTGCCCACCGGAGGCCGCCCATGAAGCGCACCCTGACCCTGATCCTCGCCCTGAGTGCCGCCAGCCCCCTGGCCCACGCCCAGACCACCGCCACCCTGACCCTCAGCAGCGCCGTCACCCGCGCCGTCACGCAGGGCGTAGACGTGACCACCGCCCGCGCGAACCTGCAGAAGGCGCAGGCGAACCTGCGGGCCGTGCGGGCCGATCCCACCAGCCTCATCACGACACTCACGCAGGCCGAACAGGACGTCGCCGCGCAGACGGCCGCGCTGAACGCCGCCAAACTCGGCGCGGCGCAGGCGGCCGTCAACGGCTACGTGCAGGCCTTCGAGGCCGCGCAGCGGACCGCGCTGGCGCAGGCGCAGGTGAACCTCTCCGACCGGCAGCTGAAGATCGCGCAGGCGCGCCTCGCCGCGCGCGTGGCGACCACCCTGGACGTCAGCCGCGCGCAGAACGCCCTGAGTGGCGACCGCCAGGACCTCGCCAACGCCCAGGCGAGCCTGCCGGTGCTGGAGGCCGCGCTGGCCCGCACGCTGAACCTCCCTGCCGGGACCGACCTGCGGCTGGGCGCGCCCGGCGACGCGCCGAAACTCAGCGTGACGCTCGCCGCGCTGCAGAGCGGGCTGGACAAACGCCTGCCGGCGCTGGTGCAGGCCGCGAACGGCGTGGCGTTCGCCACGCTGCAGGTCAACCTGGCCGACAACGACTACACCCCGGCGCGCACGCTGGAAGACGCCCGCACCGCGCTTCAGAACGCGGCCCGCGGCCTGGAGGACGGCACGCGCGGCGCGCAGACCGGCGTGCGGGACGCGTACCGGGCCGCGCAGGACGCGCAGGCCCGCGTGAGCGTGGCGCGCGAGGCCGCCGCGAACGCCCAGTCGGCGCTGCGCAACGCCCAGGCCCGCCTGAAGGCCGGGACGGCCGCCGCGGTCGAGGTGCAGCAGGCGCAGCTTCAGGCGCAGCAGGCCGAGCTGGGCGTGCAGCAGGCTTCGGGCAGCGTGTGGCGCGCCCTGGCGGCGCTGGGCGTGGCCGCCGGGCAGGACGTGACCGGGCTGGTGAACTGACGTGCGGCGCACCACCCCCCTCCTGCTGGCCCTGACCGTGATGCTGGGCGCCTGCGCGGGCAACAGGGACGCCGACGTGAAGAACGACTTGGACGCCGCGCCCGCCAAGACGACCACCCTGCAGGTCGCCACCACGCCCGCGCGCAGCGGCACGCTGGACACCCAGCGCAGCGTCAGCGGCACCATCGAGGCGCAGCGGGACAGTCAGGTGGCCGCGCAGGCGGGCGGCGTCGTGCAGCGCCTGCTGGTGCAGGAGGGTGAGCTGGTCGCGCGCGGGCAGGTCATCGCGCAGCTGGACGACACCACGCCCCGTCAGGCGCTGCAGAACGCCCGCCTGCAGGTGCAGCAGGCCGAGATCAGCCTCGCGCAGACGCGCCGCACCACGCAGAACAACGCCGGCAGCCTGAACGCCGCCGTCGCGGCCGCGCAGGCCAGCCTGGCGCAGGCGCAGGCGGGCGCGCAGAGCGCCGAGAACCTCTACCGGCTGGGCGGCATCAGCCTGTCGGACGTGCAGGCCGCCCGCGCGCAGCTGGCGCAGGCGCAGAGCGCGCTGTCGCAGGCCCGCGCGAACCTGTCGCAGAACGGCCAGAGTGCCCAGGGCAGCGTGCCCCTGCAGGAGGCGCAGCTGGCGCAGGCGCGCGTCAGCGTGCAGCAGGCCGAGGAGAACCTGGCGCGCACCAGCGTGCGCGCGCCGTTCGCGGGGACCGTCGCCGCGCTGAACGTCGAGGTGGGCGAGTTCGCGCAGCAGGGCAGCGCCGTGGCCCGGCTGGTGGACCCCGGCAGCCTGCGCGTGAAGTTCAACGTGCCCGCCGCCGACGCCGCGACCCTGGTGGACGGCACCGCGCTGAACGTCGGGTACGGCGGCGTGAACTACGTCGGCACCGTGACCGGCGCGCCCGGCGTGGCCGGAACGAACCGGCTCGTGCCGGTCTCGGCCCGCGTGCAGGGCGGCGCGAACCTCCCGGTGGGCGCCGCGGCGCAGGTCCGCTACCGCGTGCGGCTGGGTCAGGGCATCCTGATTCCCAGCGGCGCCGTGCAGGCCGACGCGGGCGAGAACGTCGTGTACACCGTCAGCGGCGGCGTCGCCCGCCGCACCCCGGTCAGCGTGGTCGCCGAGAGCGGCGCGCTCGTCGCCGTGCGCGGCTTGGATGCGGGCGCCGCTGTCGTCAGTCCCATTCCCGCCAGCCTGCAGGACGGCGCGCGCGTGCAGACCGCCCCCCAGACCGGAGCCACCCCGTGAGCACGCACGAATCTCCGGAATTCAACCTGCCGCAGGGCACGCTGCCCGACGGCACGCCGGAACCGAAGGTGCACCCGCTGGTGGCCTTCAGCGTGAAGAACTACGTGTTCTCGGTGGGGATCTTCGTGCTGCTGGTCCTGGCGGGTCTGGCCGCGACGTTCCGCCTGGGCGTGGAACTGCTGCCGAACTTCGAGGTGCCGGTCCTCGCGGTGTCCACCGCGTACCCCGGCGCGAACCCCGACCAGGTGGACCGCGAGGTCAGCCGCCGCATCGAGGACGCCGTCAGCACCCTGGCGGGCGTGGAGGACATCAACACCACCTCGGTCAGCAACCAGTCGGCGGTCGTGATCACCTTCAGCGACGACACCGACGTGGACGCAGCAGCCAACAGCGTGTCGCAGGCGGTCGCCGCAATCCGCGGCACGCTGCCCGACGGCGCCCGCGCCCCGGTCGTGCAGAAGTTCGACCCGAACGCCACCCCGATCCTGACCCTGGCGCTGCTGGGCGGCAGCAATCCCCCCGCGCAGGTCACCACCTTCGCCGAGGACGTCCTCGTGCCGCGCCTCGAGCGCGTGGACGGCGTCGCGGACGTGAACGTCACCGGCGGCCCCGCCCGGCAGGTGCAGGTGCTGCTCGACCCGGCCCGGCTGCAGGCCTACAACCTCAGCCCCGCGCGGGTCACGCAGGCGATCGGCGCCAGCGCCCTGGACCTCCCCGCCGGGACGGTCTCGCAGGGCGGCACGCAGACGCAGTACGCGACCCGCAACACGCCCCGCAGCGCCGCCGACGTGGCCACCATCACCCTGGACAGCGCCAGCGGCGTGCAGGTCGGGGACGTGGCCCGCGTGCGCGACGCCGCCGAGGACGCCAGCAGCCTCGCGCGGTTCAACGGGCAGCCCGCCGTGCTGCTCAGCGTCCGCAAGGCCAGCGGCACGAACTCCGTCGCGGTGGCCGACGCCGTGCGCGCCGCCATGCAGGCCCAGCCGCTCCCGGCTGGATACAACCTGAAGATCGCCAGCGACACCACCCGCGCCACGCTGGGCAGCGTCAAGGACACCTTCAAGGAATTCCTGCTCGCCATCGGCGCGGTCGCCGTGATCTGCCTGCTGTTCCTGGGCCGCCTGAACACCGTGCTGTCGGTCGTGCTGGCCATTCCCATCTCGATCAGCGCCGCGCCGCTGCTGTACGCCACGCTGGGCTTCACGTTCAACATCATCTCGCTGCTGGCGATCATCGTCGCGATCGGCATCGTCGTGGACGACTCGATCGTCGTCGCGGAGAACGTGCAGCGTTACCGCGACCTGGGCTACAGCCGCCTGCGCAGCGTCCTGCTGGGCGGCAGCGAGGTCTTCAGCGCCGTGACCGCCGCCAGCTTCGCGCTGCTCGCCGTGCTGATCCCCCTGAGCCTGATGCCCGGCATCCTGGGGCAGTTCTTCAGCCAGTTCGGCCTGGGCATCGCCGCCGCCATCGTGCTGTCGTGGCTGGAGAGCCTGCTGTTCCTCACGGTGCGCATGGCGTACACCAACGACCCGCAGCCCGTCGGCTGGGCGCAGCTGCCCGGCGTGCTGGCCCGCTTCCCGGCGCTGCTGCAGTCCAGCCTGCGGGCCGTGCGGTCCGTCGGCGGCTGGACCGGGCTGATCCTGGCGGGCGCCGCCGTGTCCTTCCTACTGAAACAGGCCGGACTGCCCCTCCCGGTCGCGATCGGCGTGGCGTCCCTGCTCGCCCCGCTGACGCTGACCGTGACGCGCTACGTGCTGGGCCTGCTGTTCGCCCTGCTGGAAGCCGTGACCGGCACGCTGCATGGCCTGACGAACGGCGGCGTGCAGCGCACCGCCCGCGCGTACGCCCGCAGCCTGGACACCGCGCTGCGCCGCCCCTGGCTGGTCATGCTGATCGCCGGACTGTTCCTGCTCAGCGCGCCCCTGGCCATGCGCGGAGTGGGTTTCGCATTCACGCCCAAATCCGACGGCGGGATCGTCGCCGTGGACCTCAGCCTGCCGGTCGGGACCGACCTGAACACCACCAACCGCGTGACCGCGCAACTCGAGGACGCCCTGCTGAAACGCCCCGAGGTGAAACTCGTCGAGACCAGCGTCGGCGCCGGAAACGGCGTCAGCGGCGCCAGCGCCAACGAGGCCAGCCTGACCGTCACCCTGGTCGAGAAGACCGAACGGCCCGGCATTGACGCGCTGGTCGAGGACTACACCCGCCTCCTCACGCCCATCGGGACCCGCACGCCCGGCAGTGAACTGCGGGTCGGGACGCAGCAGACCGGTCCCGGCGGCAGCGCCGACATCACCCTGGCCCTCACCGCGCCGAACCAGACGCTGCTGGAGGCGCGCAACCGCGAGGTCATGCGGCTGCTCGGACAGGACCCGAACCTCCGCACGGTCGAGAGCAGCCTCAGCGCCACCCGCCAGGAGCGCACCTTCACGCCCGACGCAACGCGCCTGACCGGCACCGGCCTGAGCGCCAACGACGTGGCGCAGGCCCTGCGCACGTACAACGACGGCTCGGTCGCGGGCAGCGTCCGCGACGGGGACCGCAGCGTGGACATCGTCGTGCGGCTCGACCCCGCCCTGATCAGCAGCGAACAGAGCCTCCTGACCCAGACCGTGTTCGCACCCGCCCTGAGCGCCAACCTGCCCCTGTCGCAGCTGGGCGCGTTCCAGCTGGCACAGGCGCCCGCCACGCTGCTGCGCCTGAACAAGGCCTACACCGCCACGCTGAACATCAACCTCGTCAAGGGCGGCCCGAACCCCTTCGCGTACCAGCGGGAGATCATCAGCCGCGTCGAGAAGGCCGGACTGCTCGCGGGCGGCGTGACGCTCGGAAACGCCAGCTCGTTCGGCAGCGCGGGCCTGACCGGGGACCTCGTGTTCTACGGCCCGATCCTGATGCTCCTGGCGATCATCCTGACGTACCTCGTGCTGGGCAGCCAGTTCAACTCGTTCCGGTACCCCATCTACCTGCAGCTGCCCATCCCCATCGCGGTGGTCGGCGCGATCTGGACCCTGAACTTCTTCGGCGTGAACCTGGACGTCATCACGGTGCTGGGCATGGTCATCCTGCTGGGCCTGAGCACCAAGAACTCCATCCTGTACCTGGAGTTCGTCACGGAACGCGCCCGGTCGCTCCCGCTGCGCGAGGCGCTGCTGGAGGCCGCCGAGCTGCGCTTCCGCCCGATCATCATGACCACCCTGACGGTGCTCGTCATCAGCATCCCGCTGGTTCTCGGCCAGGGCGAGGGCGCCGAGTTCCGCCGCGGCCTGGGCATCGTGATCCTCGGCGGGGTCATCACGTCCACCCTCCTGACCTTCTACGTGGTGCCCAGCGTGTTCTGGGTGTTCGAACGGCGCCGCCTCCAGCCGGACGTGCAGCCCGCCCCCAGCGGCCCGCAGGCCCCGCTGGGCGCCGGAGACTGACCGCAGCCTCCAGACGCCCCAGGGCAACACGTCCCACCGCCGACCTTCTCTGCGGCTCGCTCAATTCAGAGGTCCTGAGGGGCTCCCTCAGGACCTCTAAATTCTGCCGTGACAGCGGCTGGGCGGGGCGTTGAAGGGATACCGACACGCCTCTGGGCTCCACGTCCAACCGCTGGTGTGGAGGGCTCAGCACTCCGCCCGTTTCAGGTGGGAGAGCCATGCTCCGGGCCTCCGGCCGGCCTGATCCGGAGGCCGGCTCGTCGGCGGTGCGTTCCACGGTCCGGCAGCAGGGGCCGGGTCAGGTGGCCCGAAGCGGACGGACGTCTGCTAGGGTGCCTGCACCTGGGTCAGGGGAAGTCCGGTGAAGACGTAAGTCCAGTCCGGCGCTGTCGCGCAGCGGTAGGCGTTCATGGAACGCGAGCCCGAATGCCTGCCAGGGACGCCCACCGCGCGGTGGGCACCTCTCGTCGTCAAGAGGGCCCGGTTCCGGCTGGTCTGCGTCCAGTCGCCTGCGGTCCTGACCGGAGTGGGCGTACTCAGGCTGGCCCGCCTCCGGAATGCCGCTGCCTGCTGGAGTTCCGATGTGCGTGCTGAACCGGAGTAACAGGACCGTTCCCGCCGGGAGGGTCCTATGATACGGACACCCTCTGTTTCGTTCGCTACCCCGAATTCCGCCGGGTGGCCACCGGCACGCCCGGAATCCGCTGCGCTCCTCCTCTGCGGGGCAGCCCTGCGGGTCACATGCGCGCGGGCTGACCGGCGTGCGCCACTCGTCCGGTCGGAGTCCGCATGAGTGGGGAGGGTCTGTGGGCGACCGTGGCGCTGGTGTTCGCGCTGGGCGCGCGGCACGGGATGGACGCTGATCACCTGGCCGCCATTGATGGGTTCTCGCGGCTGCGGCCGAGCCGCTGGACGGGCGTGCTGTTCGGCCTGGGGCACGGGCTGGTCGTGACGGCCCTGGCGCTGCTGGTGGACCGCCTGGGTGAGGGCTTCGGGCTGGGCTGGCTCTCGCCGTACCTGTTCCTGGGTGTGGCGGCGCTGAACGCGTGGCGGTTGCGGCCCGGCACCTCCAGGGACAGCGCGGCTGAGCAGGGGGCGGCCGGGCACCGGCACGGCACGCCGCGCGCGCTGCTGGCCAGTCCGTTCCTGATGGGCCTGCTGCTGGCGGTGGGCATGGAGACCAGTTCGCAGTTGTCGGCGCTGGCGCTGGGCGGCCGGGTGGACCCGCTGCTGCTGGGGCTGGTGTTCACGCTGGGAATGGTGCTGACCGACGGGCTGGACGGCCTGCTGGCGTCCGCCGTGCAGCGTGGCGGGGCGGCCCGGCCGGGCCGGGCGCGCGTGGCGTCGCAGGTGATGGGCTGGGTGGTCGTGTTCCTGTCGCTGGCCTTCGCGCTGGCGGGCTTCGCGGACGTGGACCTGGGCGAGGTGGCCGGGCCGCTGGGCGCCGCGACGTTTGCGGGCCTGCTGACCCTGCGGGTCTGGAGCCGGATGGGCACGCCACTGGGGCGCGCGTGACGCGCGGCGCGCCCAGGCAGCGGGTCGTGCGGGCCGACGGGCGCACGATCAACGTGGTCCGCAAGCGCGGACACCTGAGCTACTGCTCGCACGGCTGCTGCTGCGGCCGCACCGACCGGGGCTTCGCGCCCGCGCCGGTGGACGCCTACCGCGAGGAGTGGCAGCGGCGCGGCATGCGGAACCAGGTGCACCTGACGCGTTCCGGGTGCCTGGGGCCGTGCCAGCTGGCGAACGTGGCGCACCTGGTGTTCGACGGGCACGACGTGTGGTTCCATTCGGTGAACGACGCGTGGCTGGTCCGGGCGATCTTCGATCACCTGAGCACCATGCTGGCCGCCGACCGGTTCCTGCCGGTCCCGCCGGAACTCGTGGAGTTCACGTTCAACTACTACGCGTGGGACGCCCAGACGCCGGGCCTGCCGCTGGACACCGCGCCGCCCGGGGCCGCGCTGCCCGAGGCTGGGGTGCTGGCGGGCTTCGCGGTGCTCAGCCATGCGGACACGGACCTGCTGAACCTGGAGTCGGCGCGGGAGTCGCTGCCCGGGGGCTTTGGCCCGGTGACGGGCGCGGCGCTGGGCGGCGTGCGCAGCGAGGCGCAGATGGACGCGCTGCTGGCCGGGGCCGTGGGGTCGGCCGAGGTGGTCCTGGTGCGGCTGCACGGGCGGTTCGAGGCGCTGCCAGGGGGGCAGCGGCTGCTGGCGCACGCGCGGGCGCGCGGGCAGCACCTGCTGCTCGTCAGCGGCACGAACGACCCCGACCCGGAACTGGCGCGCCTGAGTACCGCGCCGCTGCGGGCGCTGGACGCGGCGCTCGCGTACCTCGCCGCGAGCGGCTGGGTGAACATGCGCGAGCTGCTGCTGGCGCTGTCCGACACGCTGCGCCTGACGGCGTTCGGCGCGCAGCCGCCCGCCGCGGCCCCCCCGCACGGCGTGTACCACCCGGACCTCCCGCAGGACGCGACCCTGGCGGACTGGCAGGCGCGGCGCGACCCGCAGCGTCCGGCGGTGGGCGTGGTGTTCTACCGCGCGCACGCCCTGAGCGGCAACACGGCGTTCATCGACACGCTCGTCGCGGCGCTCGACGACGCCGGGGCGGACGCCCTGCCGGTGTTCACGACCAGCCTGCGCGACGCGGGGCCGGACGGGGACCCGCAGGTGTTCGCGCTGCTGCGCGGTCAGGTGGACGCCGTGATCACCACCCTGAGTTTTGCGCTGGGCGAGGCCCGCACGCACACCGGCGAGCACGAGGGGCTGGCGTCGGCGTTCGAACGGCTGGGCGTGCCGGTCGTGCAGGGCCTCACGGCGGGCGGCGCGCGCGGCCCCTGGGAGACCAGTCCGCGCGGCCTGAACCCGCTGGACACCGCGATGAACGTCGCCCTGCCGGAATTCGACGGGCGGGTGATCGGCGTGCCGTTCGCGTTCAAGACGCAGCAAGCCGGGAAGGCCCGGCGGCTGGAGGCTGACCCGGAACGCAGCGCGCGCCTGGCGGGGCTGACCGTGCGCCTGGCGCGGCTGCGCCACCGGCCGAACGCGGACAAGCGCCTGGCGTTCATCTTCACGAATTCCACCGCGAAGGCGTCGCAGGTGGGGAACGCCGTGGGGCTGGACTCGGCGGCGTCGCTGCTGCGCGTGCTGCGTGCCCTGCAGGGCGACGGGTACGACGTCGGGACGCTGCCCGGCACGCCTGACGAACTGATGCACGCCCTGATCGCTCGCGGCAATTACGACCGGACGGTCATGACCGCGCAGGAGCTCGCGTGGGCGGCGGCGCGCGTCCCGGCGGCGCGGTACGAGTCGTGGTTCGCGGACCTGCCCGAACCTCAGCGGCGCCGCATGAGCGCGCAGTGGGGGCCGCCGCCCGGCGAGGCGTTCGTGCATGGCGGCGAGCTGTGCCTCGCGGGCCTGACCTTCGGGAAGGTGTTCGTGGCGCTGCAACCCCCGCGCGGGTACGGCATGGACCCCGACGCGATCTACCACACGCCGGACCTGCCGCCCACGCACCACTACCACGCGCTGTACCGCTGGCTGCGCGAACCGGTCGCGCTGGGCGGCTTCGGCGCGGACGCCGCCGTGCACGTCGGGAAGCACGGAACGCTGGAGTGGCTGCCCGGCAAGGGTGTCGGCCTGAGTGCGGCGTGCTTCCCGGACAGCCTGCTGGGGGACCTGCCGCTGCTGTATCCGTTCGTGATCAACGATCCCGGTGAGGGCACGCAGGCCAAGCGGCGCGCGCACGCGACGATGATCAGTCACCTGCCGCCGCCCCTGACCCGCGCGGACACGTACGGGCCGCTGGCGGAACTCGCGGCGCTGGTGGACGAGTACTACCAGCTGGAACTGCTCGACCCCGGCAAGCTGCCGCTGCTGCAGGGGCAGATCTGGGCGCTGGTGCAGCAGGCGGACCTGGGCGCGGACCTGGGCGTGATGCTGCGGCGCGACCACGGGGACCACACGCACGAGTGGGACGACGCGTTCACCGAGGACGGCCTGCCGGTCACGCTGAGCGAGATGAACGGCGCGGACGTCGCGCACCTGCTCGAGGACATCGACGGGTACCTGTGCGAACTGGGCGCCGCGCAGATCCGCGACGGGCTGCACACCCTGGGCGAGGTCCCGCGCGGCGAGGCCCGCGCGGAGATGCTGCGCGCCCTGACGCGACTGGCGAACACCGGCGCGCCGGGCCTGCACGCGGGCCTGGCGGGCGTGCTGGGGCTGGACCTGGACGCGCTGCTCGACCGGCCCGGCGCGCGGTTCGACCCGCCGGCGGCCACCGCGCCCGGCGCGGACCTCGCGGCACTGGCCGCCCGGCCGGTCCTCACGCACGGGGACGCGCTGGAGCTGCTCGACGAGCTGGGCCTGCACCTGTACCAGGAGCTGCACGGGCGCGCGTTCGCGCCGGACGCGATTCCGGAGGTGCTGGCCCGGACGCTGGGCGCGCGCGCCTCGTACGGGACGCTGCCGCAGACCCTCTCGTACGCCTGCGAGGTTCTGAACCCGGCGCTGGACGCCACCGGGGACGAGATCGCGAACCTGCTCGCGGGCCTGTCGGGGCGCTTCGTGCCGCCCGGTCCGAGCGGCGCGCCGTCGCGCGGGCAGGCGCACATCCTGCCCACCGGGAAGAACTTCTACGCGGTGGACCCGCGCGCCCTGCCGTCCCAGGCGGCCTGGACGGTCGGCGGGAACCTCGCGCGCGAGGCGCTCGACCGCCACCGGCGGGAGACGGGCGGGTACCCGGCGTCCGTGGCGATCAGCGTGTGGGGCACCAGCAACATGCGCACCCAGGGCGACGACGTGGCCGAGGTGCTGGCCCTGCTCGGCGCTCGCCCGGTGTGGCACCCGCAGAGCCGCCGCCTGGAGGGCACCGAACTGATTCCCCTGGCGGAGCTGGGCCGCCCGCGCATCGACGTGACGGTCCGCATCAGCGGCTTCTTCCGGGACGCGTTCCCGCACCTCGTGACGCTGCTGGACGGCGCCGCGCAGCTGGCCATCCACGCGGACGAGCCCGAGGACCTGAACTACCCGCGCCGCCACTACCTGGAGGCGCTGCGCGGCCGCCTCGCGGAGGTGCCGCAGGAGGAGGCCGAGGCGCGCGCCGCGTACCGGGTGTTCGGCAGCAAACCCGGCACGTACGGCGCGGGCATCCTGGACCTGATCCACGAGGGGAACTGGACGGACGAGGCGGACTTCGCGCGGGCGTTCGTGAACTGGGGCGGGTACGCCTACTCCGCCGCCGAGGACGGCGCGGACGCCCGTGAGGACTTCCGCGCGCGCCTGCGCGGCACGCAGCTCGTGCTGCACAACCAGGACAACCGCGAACACGACCTCTTCGACAGTGACGACTACCTGCAGTTCTTCGGCGGGATGCTCGCGTCGGTGCGGCACCTGGCGGGCGGCCCTGCGCGCGGGTACTTCGGGGACACCTCCAACCCCGAGCGGGCGCGCGTGCGGGACCTGAAGGAAGAAGCGCTGCGGGTGTACCGCTCGCGGGTCGTGAACCCCAAGTGGCTGGACGGCATCCGCCGCCACGGGTACAAGGGCGGGCTGGAACAGACGGCGACCGTGGACTACCTGTTCGGCTTCGATGCGACCGCCGGGGTCGCGCACGACTTCATGTACGAGGGCGTGGCGCAGGCGTACGCGCTCGACCCGGTGAATCAGGCGTTCCTGCGGGCCAGCAACCCCTGGGCGCTGCACGCCATCGCCGGGCGGCTGCTCGAGGCCCAGGGGCGCGGCCTGTGGACCGCCGAGCCGACCACCCTGGAGGCCCTGCGGGACCTGCTCGTCGAGAGCGAGGGGCTGCTCGAGGAACGCGGGGAGTCCGCGCGGGTGGGCTCGTGACCGGCGCGCCGATCCCCGGACTGACCGCCGCGCCGGTCGCCCACGCGGACGTGTTCGCAGCGTGGGCGGCGCAGGTGCGCGCCGCGCCGTCGGGCCGGGCGGACCCGGCGCGGGACGTGGCGTTCTGGGCGCGGCAGGCGGCGCACTACGACGCGGGCCAGCCTGCCCTGCCGAACACCGTGGCGTGGCTGCGCGGGCGGCTGCGCGGCGCGCGGTCCCTGCTGGACGTCGGGGCCGGGACCGGGCGGCTCACGCTGCCGCTCGCGCCGGCGGTGCCGCTCGTCACGGCACTGGACCACTCGCCGGACATGCTGGCCGTCCTGCGCGCCAAGGGCCCCCCCGCGCACCTGAGCGCCCGCTGCCAGGGCCTGCAGGACGCGCTGCGCGACCCGACCCTGCCGCCGCACGACGCGGTGCTGAGCGCGTGGTCCCTGGCGTACCTGCCCGACCTGCGCGCCGCGCTGAGCGGCCTGTTGCGCCTGAGCGGCCGGGACCTGCTGATCCTGGAGGACGACGGCGTGGGCAGCCCGCACGTGAACCTGCGCCGCCACCTGAGCGGCCAGCCGCGCCCGCAGCGGGCGTCGCAGCTGAACGCTGCGCTGAGCGCGCTGGGCCACCCGCCCGACCACCACCGCGTCCAGGAGGCGCGCGAGCTGACCTTCCCGGACCTCCCGGCGCTGCTCGCGCAGGCGCGGCTGCCCCTGCCCGATGCCGAGGCGCTCGCCGCGCTGCGCCCCCACCTGACGCACGACGGGGCCGGGTGGCGCTACCGCTGGACCTTCGACGTGCACGTCCTGCACGTCCGCATGGGGGCGCGCCCGTGAGCGCCCCCGGCGCCCTGCCCCCGCAGTACCCCCTGGCCGCCGTGGCGCACCAGCCGGACCTGCTGCTGGCGCTGTCGCTGCTGGCCGTCGCGCCCGCCATCGGCGGCCTGCTGATCCGCGGGGACCGCGGCGCGGCCAAGAGTACCGCCGCGCGCGGCCTCGCGGCCCTGCTGCCCCCCGGTCCGGACGGCCCCGCGCCGTTCGTGAACCTCCCGCTGGGCGCCACCGAGGACCGCGTGATCGGCACGCTGGACCTCCCGGCGGCCCTGCGCGGCGAGGTGCGGCTGCGCAGCGGCCTGCTCGCCCAGGCGGACGGGGGCCTGCTGTACATCGACGAGGTGAACCTCCTGCCCGATCACCTCGTGGACCTGCTGCTCGACGCGGCCGCGACGGGCGTCGTGCGCGTGCAGCGCGACACGCTCAGCGCCGAGCAGCCCGCCCGTTTCGCACTGATCGGCAGCATGAACCCCGAGGAGGGCCCGCTGCGCCCGCAGTTCCTGGACCGCTTCGGCCTGTGCGTGGACGTGCACGCCCCGCACGCGGGCACCGAGCGGGCCGAGATCATCCGCCGCCGCATGGCCTTCGAGGCCGACCCGGCCGCCTTCACGGCCCGCTGGGCCCCGGCCGGGGCGGACCTGGCCGCGCAGCTGCACCGCGCCCGCGCCCTCCTGCCGGCCGTGCAGGTCCCCGACGCCCTGCTGGACGAGATCACGGCCCTGAGTGCCGGGGCGGGCGTGCGCAGCCTGCGCGCGGACCTCGTGCTGTACCGCGCCGCGCGCGCCTGCTGCGCCCTGGACGGCCGGGAGCACGTGACCAGCGCGGAGCTGCACCGCGTCGCGCCGCTCGTCCTGCGCCACCGTCCGCGCGACCCGCAGAGCGCCGCCCCACCGCCGCCCCGGCCGCCCACTCCCGCACCGCACCCCCCTCCGTCATCGCCGCCCACGGACGCCCCGTCGCCGGACCACCCCGCACCGGACGACCTGCGCCCGAATGACCTGACGCCGGACGAACCGACCCCGGGCGACCCGACCCCGGACGGCGCTGCGCCGCCCGACCCGCAGGGTCCCGGGTCCACCAGTGGTCACCCGGCCCCAGCCCCGGAGGACGGACCGGTCACGGTCAGCGGCCCGACGGCCAGCGCCACTCCCCTCGAGCTGCACGGGGACCGGCATGGGCAGCGCGCACGTGGACGGCAGGGACCTCTGAGCGGGGCAGTCGCCGGCCCCACCAGCGGCCCGGCCGGGCCGACCGCGCGGCTGCACGTTCCGGCCACGCTGCGCGCCACCCTGACGCGCGGCGACACCCGCATCACGCCAGAGGACCTGCGCGTCGTGCGGCCCGGTCCGGCGGGACGGCAGGTGCTGTTCGTGGCGGACGCCAGCGGCAGCGTCGGCGCGAGCGGCCGCATGGGGACCGTGAAGGGCGCGCTGCTCGACGTGCTCGGCGCGCAGGGGCGGGGCGACCGCGTGGCCCTCATCACGTTCCGCGCGACGGGCGCGGACCTCACACTGGACTGGACCGCTGACCGCGCCGCGGCCGAGGCGGCCGTCCGGGGCGCGCCCACCGGGGGCCGCACGCCCCTGGCGCACGCCCTGACGCTGGCCGCGCAGGTGCTGGGCGGGCAGCGAGGCGGGGAACTCGTGCTGCTCACCGACGGCCGCTGCAACGTGCCCCTGACGCCCGGCGCGGACCCCTGGACGGACGCCCTGCACGCCGCCGCCGCGCTGCGCGGCATCCCCTCGCTGGTCGTGGATACCGAAATCGGACACGTCCGCCTGGGGCGCGCCGCGCAGCTCGCGCAGGCCCTGGGCGCGCGGTGTCAGACGCTCGAACCGGCCTGACCGGAGGAGCGCCTCGGGAGTCCCGAACCGAGCCGTGCGGGCGTCCGTCATTCCGGAGGGGATGACCGTGGAGCGGCAGGGCGGGCAGTGGACACCGGGGGGTGCGGGATGCCGGTCAATCTGGCGTGCAGAGGGAGCCGGAACGGCGCATGCTGACGGCACATGCCCCCGGTCTCCCCCGTTCTCTTCCGCTGCCCTGGAGCCCCATGACCCTCACCGTTTCCGTGCCCGAGTCCCGTCCCCGCCTGAGTCCGTCCTTTCCGTTCCCGCCCGCGCAGGTGCTGCCCGGCCGGGCCGCCACGGCCCGCCTGCCGTACGGCAATCCGCTGTTCGGCCGCAGCGACCTGGAGACCGACGTGGGCCTGGGCGGCATGAACGGCCTGTTCGGCGGGCTGGAGCTGGCCGCGCATCCGGCCGCGTGGACCCCGCAGGTCGCCGCGCTGCTCGCCCGCGCGGGGTTCGAGCTGCCCCGCGTGACGCTCTACGCCTCGCGAGGCGAGTACCGGGCCGCGCTGGGGGACCTCTGGCGCCGCTGCGGGCCGATCGTGACGATGTTCCCGCAGCATCCGGACGACCTGCCGCCCACCCAGGCGGCGCTTGACCCGGCGCTGCTGACCCGCCTGGCGGACAAGGGGCAGCTGGACGCCCTGACCGGCTGCCTCGCGCCGCGCCGCACGCTGCGGAACGCGCCGTCAGCGCTGCGGGCGGCGGCCCGGGCGCTGCGCAACGCGCCGCACGGCTGGGTGCTCAAGGCCAGTCACGCGCCCACGGGGGGCGGTGCGGACGTGCACTTCTGCCCGGACGAGGCGGCGCTGGCCGCCGCAGCGGCGCGCTACCCGGCGGGCACGCCGCTGCTGCTCGAGCCGCGCCTGAGCGTCGACCTGAGCCCCAGCGCGCAGCTGGCGGTCCTGCCGTCCGGTGAGGTGCGCCTGCTGGGCCTGACCACGCAGCGCCTCGCGGGACCACGCTTCGCGGGGGTGGACCTGAAGCCCCTGGCGCGCGCGGCGCGGTACGCGCAACTCGCGCAGGAGGTCGCGCAGGCGTGCGCGGCGCAGGGATACCGGGGCGTGCTGGGCGTGGACCTGCTCGACACCGGCGCGGAGGTGCTGGTCGCCGAGGTCAATCCGCGCCTGACCGGCGGCAGCCTCGCGGGTCTGCTGACCCCGCAGCTGGGCCTGCTGGGCCTGCAGGCGCGGCTGGTGATTCACCCGTCCGCCCGCACCCTGGACGACCTGTGTGCCCGGGTGGGCGAGGGCTGGGAGGAGGGCCGTCTGCTGCCGGTGATGGTCTGGGACGGCGCGCGGTGGGGCGGCGTCAACCGGGTGGCGGCCCTGCTGCTGGGCCGCACGGACGCCGAACTGGACGGTCAGGACGCGTGGCTGCGCGCGCGGCTGGACGGCGGGTCGTGACGGCCCGCACGCCCGCACGGGTGGCGGCGCAGCTGGGACAGGCGGGAGCGCTGGGCGCGGCGGGGCAGCAGCTGGGCGCGCTGAGCCTGCCGGTGATCGCCGCGGGCCTGCCGGGCAGCACGCCGCTGACGCTGGGGCTGATCACGGCGGCGGCTTTCCTGCCGCATCTGCTGCTGGGCCTGTTCCTGGGGGCGCTGGCGGACCGGCTCGCGCCGCGCGGCGTGATGCTGCTCATGCACGCCGCGCGGGCGGGGACGCTGCTGCTCGCGGCGGCCCTGGCACACGCCGGGGTGCTGGGCGCGGGCGTGCTCGCGGGCATCGCGCTGACGCTGGGAGCACTCGGGGCGCTGCACGACGCGGCGCTGCAGCGCTGGCTGGCGGGGCTGCCTGACCGGGCGGACGCGAACCGCGCCGTGCAGACCGGCGAGCAGGTGGCCCTGACGGTCGCGCCGGGCCTGAGCGGGCTGCTGATCGGATCGCTGGGCGCGGCCGCCGCGCTGCTGGCCGAGGCCCTGAGTTTCCTCGGGGCGGGAGCGCGGCTCTCACGTGTTCCCGCCCCGGTCGTGCTGTCGCGCGGAACGGGTCCGCTGCTACGCGACGCGGCCGACGGGCTGCGGTTCGTGTGGGGGCACGGCACGCTGCGGCGGCTGGCGCTGACGGCGGCGTTCGTGAACCTGTCGCGCGCCATGACGTTCACGCTGCTGTCGTACTACCTGCTGCGCGAGGTGGGCGTGGAGCCGCTGGTGCTGGGCGTCGTCCTGACGGTCAGCGGTCTGGGCGGACTGGGCGGCGCGTGGCTGAGCCGCCGCACGGCCGCCGTGCCGGACGAGACGCTGCTGCGCCGCGCGTTGACGGCGCTGGCCGTTGCCGGACTGCTCGTGCCACTGGGCGACGGTGGGTGGACGCTGGCCCTGATCCTGCTGGGGCGGGCGCTGGGCACCGCGTGCACGGTCACGTACAACATCCGGCAGGACACGCTCCGGCAGGCGCTGTCCCCGGCCGGGATGGAGGCGCGCGTGGCGACCGCGTCGCGCACGCTGCTGTGGGGCAGCCTGCCGCTGGGCGCGGCGCTGGGGGGCGCGCTGGGCGGCGCGTGCGGCGTGCGGCCCGCCCTGCTGATCGCGGCCACGCTGGTGTTCGCCGCGCCGCTGCTGCTGGGCCGCGTGACGCCCGCTCCGCAGGCCACGCCCGCGCCGCTGGGCTGAGCCGCCTGACCCGCCGTCACCTCGGGCCGTCTGTCGGATAAGGTGGGGCCGCGCATGACGATCCCGCTTCCCCCCCCCACCGTTCGTGCAGGGCCGCGCCGCGTGGTGCTGGCCGCTGCGTCCTCGGGCAGCGGCAAGACGACCGTGGCGGCGCTGCTGTGCCGCGCGCTGCGCGCCCGGGGCCTGCGCGTGCAGCCGTTCAAGCTGGGTCCGGATTACCTGGACCCGACGCACCTGACCCGCGCGGCGGGCCGCGAGGCGCGGAACCTCGACTCGTTCCTGCTGGGCCGAGAGCGGCTGCGTGAGCTGTTCGCGCGGGCGGCAGTGCAGGCGGACGTGAGCGTCCTGGAGGGCGTGATGGGCCTGTTCGACGGGCGCGACCCGACCACCGACGAACATTCCACGGCGGACCTGGCGCTGCTGCTGGACGCCCCGGTCGTGCTCGTGCTGGATGCGGGCGGGTCGGCGCGGACGGTCGCGGCGGTCGCGTGCGGCCTGCGGGACTTCCGGCCGGAGTTGCGGGTGGCGGGCGTGATCCTGAACCGCGTGGGCGGCGAGCGGCACGCGGCGCTGTGCGAGGCGGCCCTGGATCAGGTCGGCCTGCCCGTGCTGGGCTGGGTGGCGCGCGACGCCGGGCTGCACCTGCCCGAACGGCACCTGGGGCTCCTGAGCGCCGAGCAGGCCGCCTGGGACGAGGACGCCGCCGACCGCGCGGCCGCCGGATTGCGGCTGGACGCCCTGCTGGACGCCATCCACGCCCCGGCCCTGCCGGACGCGCCCGCCCCCGCGCAGGCGGGCACGCCGGTGCGGGTGGCGCTGGCGCACGACGAGGCGTTCCACTTCTCGTACCCGGACGCGCTGGACGAACTGCGCGCGCAGGGCGCCGAACTGATCCGCTTCAGTCCGCTGCGGGACGCGGCCCTCCCGGCGGGCGTGGGGGGCGTGCTGCTGCCCGGCGGGTACCCGGAGGCCCACGCGCACGACCTGAGCGGCAACGCGTCCATGCGCGAGTCCATCCGTGCCTTCGCCGCGTCGGGCGGGGCGGTCCTGGCCGAGTGCGGCGGCCTGATGTACCTCGGGGAATCACTGGACGTGGACGGGCACGAGGTGCCCATGTGCGGCGTGATTCCCTACCGCACCCGCATGACGCCCCGCCTGACCCTCGGGTACCGCGACGCGACCGCGCTGCGGGGCACCCTGGTCGCCCCGGCGGGCGCGGCGGTGCGCGGGCACGAGTTCCACCACTCGGTCCTCACGCACGCGCCCACCCGGCCCGCGTGGCGCTGGACGGCGCACGACGGCACCATCACCGAGGAAGGCTACGCGCACGGGAACATCCTCGCCAGCTACCTGCACCTGCACCTGGGCGCCGACCCGACCCTCGCCGCCCGCTTCCTGGACGCCTGCCGCGCGGTGAGCACTTGAGGGGCGCCCCGCGCCGGGCGCTGCTGCTGGCCCTCGCGCTGGACACGCTGGGTGAACCGCCGGCCCCCGCGCACCCGGTCGTGTGGATGGGGCACCTGCTGCGGCGCGCGCGCGCCGCGTGGCGGGGACAGACGCCGCGCGCGCAACTGGTCGAGGGGGGCCTGGGCTGGGCCGCCGGGGTGACGCTGAGTGCCGCCCTGGGCGTGGCCTGCGGGCGGCTGCCCTGGTGGGGGCAGGGCGTGGCCCTCAAACCGCTGCTGGCCCGCACGGCGCTGCTGCGTGCGGGCGCGGAGGTCGCTGGGGCGCTGGAGGCCGGGAACCTCCCCGAGGCGCGGCGACTGCTGTCCTGGCACCTCGTGAGCCGGGGTACCGCGGACCTGACGGCCTCCGAGGTGGCGGGCGCGGCCATCGCCAGCCTCGCGGAGAACCTCAGCGACAGCGTCGTGGCGCCGCTGCTGCACGCGCGGGTGGGCGGCCTGGGCTGGGCCGCCGCGTACCGCTTCACGAACACCGCCGATGCCAGCTGGGGTTACCGGACCCCGGCCCTGGAGTGGCCGGGCAAGGTCGCGGCCCGCGCGGACGACCTGCTGAACCTCGCCCCGGCCCGCCTGAGCGCCGCGTGCCTGCTGCTCGCCGCCGGAGGGCGAGGCTGGCGGGAATGGCGGGCGGACGCCCGGCGCACCCCCAGCCCGAACGGCGGGCACCCCATGAGTGCCGCCGCCGGGGCTCTCGGTGTGCGGCTGGAGAAGCGCGGCGTGTACACCCTGAACGCCGCCGGGCGCGACCCCGACGCGGCCGACCTGCGCGCCGCCCTGACCCTGGTGAACCGCGCGGCGCTGCTGGCAGCCCTGGTCTGCCTGCTCCCCCTGCCCCGGCGGCTGACGGGGGCGCGGGCGTGATTCCCCTGATCCCCCGCGTGCCACACGGCGGCCCGGGCGCGCAGCCCTTCGCCGGGCTGGATTTCAGCGTGAACGCCAACCCGTACGGCCCCAGCCCGCGCCTGATCCAGGCGGTGCGGGACGCCGACCACGCCCACTACCCCGACCCGACCTACGCCTGGGTGCGGGAGCGGCTGGCCGCGTGGCACGGCCTGAGCCCGGCCGAGGTCACCCCGGCGGTGGGCGCGTCCGACCTGCTGCACCGCCTCGCCCGGCTGTGCCTGAGTGACGGGGGCTCGCTGCTGAGCCTGCACGCGCCCTTCGGGGAACTCGCCCGCGCCGCCGCGCTGCTCGGCGCGCCCGTCACGACCGTGCAGGCGGTGCCGGACGTCCTCCCGGCCGGGACGCGCCTCGTGTACGTGGGGTACCCGCACAACCCGACCGGCCTCGTCCCCACACCCGAGACGCTGCTGACCCTGGCGGGGCGATGCCACGAGGTCGGCGCGCTGCTGATCGTGGACGAGGCGTACGCACCCTTCGTCACGCTGCCCGCCCCGCCGCGCCACCCCGCGCTGCTGCGCCTGCTCTCGCCCGGCAAGGCGCACGGGCTGGTCGGCGCGCGCCCCGCGTACGCGCTGGCCGCGCCGGACGTGATCGCCGCGCTCGACAACCTCGCCCCCGCGTGGCACGTGCCCGCCGGGACCGCCGGGGTGCTCGCGGCCCTGCCGCACGCCGCGCGCTTCCTGGCCGAGACGCTGCCCAGGGTCGCCGCGCACGCCGCCGCGCTCGCGGACGACCTGCGCCCGCTGGGCCGGGTGGAGCACCACGGCACACCGTTCCTGACGCTGCGGGTCGGGGACGCCCGCGCCCTGAGTGCAGACCTGCTCGCGGCGGGCGTGCGGGTGCGGGACTGCGCGAGTTACGGCGAGCCGCACCTCATCCGCGTGAGCACGCGCCTGCCGGGCGAGAACCGCGTGCTCGTGCGCGAGCTGCACTCACGGCTGGGGATGGGAGGACGACATGGGTAAGGCGATCATGGTGCAGGGCTGCACGAGCAGCGCGGGCAAGAGTTACCTCACGGCGGCGCTGTGCCGCGCGCTGTCGAACGCGGGCGCGCGGGTCGCGCCGTTCAAGGCGCAGAACATGAGCAACAACGCGGGCGTCACCCCGGCGGGCCTGGAGATGGGCCGCGCGCAGCTCGTGCAGGCCGCCGCCGCGCGCGTCACGCCGGACGTGCGGATGAACCCCGTGCTGCTGAAACCGGAAGCCGACACCCGCTCTCAGGTCGTGCTGCTGGGCCAGGTCAACCGCGAGATCACCGATTTGCCCTGGCGGGAGCGCAAGGCGCACCTGTGGCCGCACGTGCAGGGCGCGCTGCACAGCCTGATGGACGAGTTCGACGTGGTCGTCATCGAGGGCGCGGGCAGTCCCGCCGAGGTGAACCTGCGCGCCTCGGACATCGTGAACATGCGCGTGGCACTGGAGGCCCGGGCCGCGGTGCTGCTCGCCAGCGACATCGACCGGGGCGGGTCGTTCGCGCACCTGCTCGGCACCTGGCACTGCCTGACGCCCGAGGAACGCGCGCTGCTGCGCGGCTTCATCCTGAACCGCTTCCGGGGCGACGCGCGGCTGCTGTCCCCTGCGCCCGAGTGGCTGCAGGAGCAGACCGGCGTGCCGACCGTGGGCGTCGTGCCCATGCTGGACATCCCGCTGCCCGAGGAGGACGGCGTGTGGGCCGAAACGGGAGCGGCGCGCGGCGGGGATCAGGACGACGGCTTCGTGGCGATCGCGCGCCTGCCGCGCGTGTCGAACCTCGACGAGTTCGCGCCCCTCGGGCCGCTGGCCCGCTGGGTGGCGACCCCGGCGGACCTGACGGGCGCGCGGGCGGTGATCCTGCCCGGCAGCAAGAGCACCGCCGCCGACCTCGCGTGGCTGCGCGCCACCGGACTGGCGGGCGCCGTGACCCGCGCCGCGCACGCGGGCGTTCCCGTGCTCGGCGTGTGCGGGGGCCTGCAGATGCTCGGCCGGGTGATCCGCGACCCGCACGGCGTGGAGGGTGCGCCGGAAGTGCCGGGCCTGGGCCTCCTGGACCTGGATACGACCTTCGCGCCGGACAAGACCACCACCCTCACATCCTTCACGGACGCCGAGACGGGCCTGACCGTGCAGGGCTACGAGATCCACCACGGGCAGACCGGGGCGGGGGCGGGCGTGCAGACCCTCGCGCCGGGGCGGCTGTGGCGGCAGGGCAACGTGCGCGGCACGTACCTGCACGGCCTGCTGGAGAACCCCGCGTACCTCGAGCGCTTCCTGGGCTGGGCGGGTCTGCGCCCCCCGGCGGGCCTGGACTCGCTGGACGCCCGGCTGGACGCCATCGCCGCGCGGGTCGGCGCGGCCCTCGACCCGCGCGTGCTGGAGGAACTCCTGTGACTCTGGTGTTCGTCACGGGCGGGGCGCGCAGCGGCAAGAGCACCTTCGCGGAGGCCCGCGCGGCGCAGGTGGGCGCCCCCGTCACGTACGTGGCGACCGCGCAGGCCTTCGACGACGAGATGCGCGTCCGCATCGGACGACACCGCGCCGACCGTCCCGCCGGGTGGGTGACGCGCGAGGAACCCCTGCACATCCCGGCGGTCGTGGGAGAGGTGCAGGGCACGGTGCTGCTCGACTGCCTGAGCCTGTGGGTGAGCAACCTGATGCTCGCGGACTGGACGGACGACGCCGTGCTGGCCGCCGCGGACGACCTGCTGCGCGCCGCGCGGGACCGGGGCGGCGTGACCGTCATGGTCACGAACGAGGTGGGCTTCGGGATCGTGCCGGACAACGCGCTGGCGCGCCGCTTCCGGGACCTGCTGGGCTGGGTGAACCAGCGCGCCGCCGCCGCGTCGGACGAGGCGTGGCTGATCGTCAGCGGTCGGCCCCTGCGCCTGCCCTGACCCGGCGGGCGCATACCCCGGGCTGGTATACTCGCGGGGACCGGTTTCCTCGCCCCTCGCCCCCAGGAGTGCCCCCATGCGACCCACCCTGCTGATCGGCCTGCTCACCCTGAGCGCCTGCGCGCCCCGCGCCGCCACGTACACCACCATCCCCGTCCAGGACCTGCGCGCCGCTCAGGAGAAGGGCGAGTACGTCCTGGACGTCCGCACCGACGCCGAATACAGGGAGGGGCACGTCCCCGGCGCGGCGCTGCTGCCCCTGGCGGACCTGGGCACTCGCATGAACGAGGTCCCGAAGGACCGCCCGGTGTACGTCATCTGCCGCAGCGGCAACCGCAGCGCCCAGGCCAGCGCGCAACTCGTGAAGGCCGGATACACCCGCGTGTTCAACGTGGACGGCGGCATGAACGCCTGGACGTCAGCCGGATACCCCGTCGAACGCTGAGCACGCTGGGCACTGAACCCGCCCCGTCCCATGCCAGACTGCGCGCATGTCCGAACCCCTCAGGGTCATCATCGGCGCCGGCACCCAGACGTGGCCCGGCTGGATCCCCACCCAGCGTGACCAGCTCGACCTGACCGACCGCGCCAGCTTTGAGCGGTACTTCGGGAACCGCCGCGCCGACGCGCTGCTATGCGAACACGTCTGGGAGCACCTCACGCCGGAGCAGAGCCGGGAAGCCGCGCGCCTGTGCCTGGACTACCTGAAACCCGGCGGGTGGCTGCGCTGCGCCGTCCCCGACGCGAACTTCCCCGACGAGGCGTACCAGCAGCTCGTGCAGGTGGGCGGCCCCGGCCCGGCCGACCACCCGGCCGCCGACCATCAGATCGTGTACGACGCCCCCACCTTCCGCGCAGTCTTCGAGAACGCGGGCTTCGAGGTGGACCTGCTGGAGTACTGCGACGACACGGGCCGCTTCCACTACCACGGGTGGGACGTCTCGACCGGCCCGGTGTACCGCTCGCTGCTGCTCGACCACCGCAACCGCGACGGACACCTGGGCTTCGTCTCCCTGATTCTGGACGCCCGGAAACCCGGCGGGACCCCAGACTGAAGCCGCGTCCTGCCGGGGCTGGGGCCTGACTCATACGGATTCCGTTTGTTTCGCTGACAATCCGGAACTTCACCGGATTGCCAGCTCCAGGTCCGGAGGGGCGCTCCGCTCCTTCTCTGCTCCGCAGCTCTGCGAGTCGCATCCGCTCGGGTTGAAAGTTTTCGCAAACCTTTCAACCGGAGTCCATATCAGTCGTGCCCGCCGGGGATCTTCTCGTCGTGCGCGCGGATGCGCTGGCGGAACACGTAGAAGTTCCATGCCTGGTACCCGATGATCAGTGGCAGGAACGCGGCGCCCACCCAGGTCAGGAGCCGCAGGGTGTACGGTTCGGACGCGGTGTTCTGCACGGTGAGGTTGTACGCGTCGCCCAGGGTGCTGGGCAGGACGTTCGGGTAGAGGCTACCGAAGATGGTGGCGGTGGAGAAGACGATGGTGAGACCGGTGGCGGCGAACGCCAGTGCGTCGCGCTTGAGGGTGAGGGCCAGCCAGATCAGGCCGAGGTTCACGGCGGCCGCCAGGGGGAACAGCCATTCCTGGAAGCCGAAGGTGCCGAACAGGCCGGTGCGGATGAAGCCCTGGTACACGAAGGCGAGGACCAGCGCGGAGGCGACGGCGCCCCAGATCAGCGCGGCGCGGCGGGCGCGGCCGTGCAGGACGTCGTTGTCGTCGAGGCGCAGCAGCAGGTAGGTCGCGCCGTGCAGGATGAACAGGCTCAGGGTGGCCAGTCCCCCCAGGACGCTGAAGGTGTTCACGGAGTACAGCAGGCTGCCGTCGAAGCGGCCTGTGGCGTCGATGGGCAGGCCGCGCACCATGTTCGCCATGATCGCGCCCCACAGGAAGGCGGGCAGGAGGTTCGTGACGAAGCTGGTCACGTCCCAGAAGGTCCGCCAGCGGCGGTGGTTGATCTCCGCGCGGTACTCGAAGGCCACGCCGCGCCCGATCAGTGCGAGCAGGATCAGCGCGAATTCGGGGTACAGGGCGGTCATCAGCGTGCCGTACCAGTGGGGGAACGCCGCGAAGATCACCCCGGCGGCCAGGATCACCCAGACCTCGTTCGCGGCCCAGAAGGGGCCGACGGTGCGGATCATGGCGCGCCGCTCGGCCTCGCTGCGGGCCAGGAAGGGCTGCAGGGCGCCCACGCCGAAGTCGAAGCCGTCCAGGAAGAAGTAGATCGCGAAGATGGCGGCGGTCAGGATGAACCACAGGGTGGGGAGGTCGGTCATGCGCGCGCTCCTTCGGGAACGTAGTCAGGGGCGGGGACCGAGGGCGTCTCGACGTCCGGTTCGTGCATCCCGGCGCGGGCGGTGCGGGTCAGCAGGAACACGTCCAGCCCGATCAGCGTGAGGTACACCACCCAGAACGCCGCGAGCGACAGCAGCACCCACAGCGGGTTGAGCTGACTGACGGCGTCCCCGGTGCGCAGGAGGCCCTGCACGATCCACGGCTGGCGGCCCATCTCGGTGGCGATCCACCCGCTGAAGTTCGCCAGGTGCGGGGCGAGCGGCATGGCCAGCAGCAGCGGGTACAGCCGTCCCGGGTCGTCCAGTTTGCCCTGCCGCCAGCGCCACACGTAGACGAGGGTCACGAGCAGCATCAGGAAGCCCAGGCCGACCATCACGCGGAACGACCAGTACACCGGCCACACCCACGGCGTGTAGTTGCCGGGGCCGTACTTGGCTTCATACTCCTTCTGCAGGTCGTTGATGCCTTTGGCTTTCTCGGTGAAGTTGTTGAACGCCAGGAACGATCCGACGTATGGCACGCTGAGTTCGAAGCGGTTCTCGCGCGCGGCGTTGCTGGGCAGGGCCACGAGGCTCTCGGGCATCTGGTTGCCTTCGGGGGTGTCCCACAGGGCGCTGAACGCGGCGTACTTCATGGGCTGGTCGCGCACGGCGCTCTGGCCCTGTTCGTGCCCGGCGAGGATCACGCCGCCCGAGCCGATCAGGGCGGTGATCAGCGCCACGCGGAAGCTGACGCGGAACGCCTCGACGTTCGCGCGGCGGCGCAGGTGGTACGCGCTGACGGCCAGCACGAAGAACGCCGCGACGGTCAGGCTGCCCGCCCAGATGTGCGCGAACCACTCCAGGCCCTTGGGGTTGGTGACGATCGCCCACGCGTCGGTCATCACGGCGCGTCCGTCCTTGATCTCGAAGCCGACGGGGTGCTGCATCCAGGCGTTGGCGATGATGATCCAGAACGCGCTGATGGTCGTCCCGGCGGCGACGATCCAGATGCTCGCGAGGCTGGCCCAGGCGGGGAGGCGGTCCTTGCCGAACCACCACAGGCCCAGGAAGGTGCTTTCCAGGAAGAAGGCCATCAGGACTTCCAGCGCCAGCGGGATGCCGAAGATGTTCCCGACGAAGTTCGAGAAGCCCTGCCAGTTCATGCCGAACTGGAATTCCTGCACGATGCCGGTCACGACGCCCACCGCGAAGTTGATGAAGAAGAGGTGCCCGAAGAAGCGGGTGAGGTTCTCCAGTTTCGGGTCGCCGCTGCGGTACGCCAGCGTCTGCAGGATGGCGATGATGAGCGCGAAGCCGACGGTGAACGGCACGAAGAAGTAGTGGAAGATGCTGGTCGTGGCGAACTGGAAGCGTGACAGGTCCAGCGTGGAGAAGCCCAGGATCTCGTTCATATGACCTTCTTTCGGGTGGCGGGCAGCGGGTGGAGGTGGCCGTCCTGAAGCCGGTAGACCTGATCGGCCAGGATCAGCGGTGCGGGCCGGTGCGTGACGAGCAGCAGGGTCCGCCCGGCGCACTCGCGGCCCAGGACGCGCAGCACGCGGGCCTCGGTGTCCGGGTCGAGGTGCGCGGTGGGTTCGTCCAGCAGCAGCACGTCCGAGCGTTTCAGCAGCGCGCGGGCCAGACTCACGCGGGCGCGCTGCCCGCCGGACAGGCGCGTGCCGCCCTCGCCGACCCAGGTGTCCAGCGGCAGGTCTTCCAGGCCCAGGTCGTCCAGCAGGGCGCGCAGCCGCTCGGGGGGCGCGTGCGGGTCGCCCAGGCGCAGGTTCTCCTCGACGGTGCCGTCCAGCAGCGGCGCGTCCTGCTCGTGCAGGCTCAGGCGGGCGCGCAGGTCCGCCAGCGCCAGGGCGCGCAGGTCCGTCCCGCCCAGCGTCACCCGACCGGCGGTGGGGTCGAGGTCGCGGCTGATCAGGCCCAGCAGGGTGCTCTTGCCCGCGCCGCTGGGGCCAGTGACCGCCACCCGCGCGCCCGGCGGGAGGTGCAGGGTGACGCCGCGCAGCAGGTCGCGCCCGCCGCGCGTGAGCCCCACTCCGTCCAGGGTCAGGGGCAGGGGTCCGGGCGGCAGGGGAGAGGGTGCCACCGGGTCGGTCACGGCGGGCTGCACGGCCGCCAGCGCCTCGTCCCGCTCCTGCGCCGCCCGGGCCGCCGCGTGCGCGCCGGGCACCAGCGCGAGCGGGATCAGCGCGTCGAAACTCGCGGCGGCCAGCAACACGACCGCCGCCAGCCACGCGCCGCCCAGAGTGCCCACCTCGACCAGGGTCAGGCCGCGCGTGAGCACCAGCGTGAAGCACAGGGCGAACAGCGCCTCGCGGCCCAGCGTCAGGCCGGTCTGGAGGCGACCCTGCGCCAGTGTCACGCGGCGCAGCTGCCCGTTCAGGGCGTCCAGGCGGGGCGCCCACAGCCGGGCCGCGCCGTCCGCGCTGGCACTCAGCGCGTCCAGCAGCGCCGCGCCGTGCTCACGGGCCACCCTCGCTTCCTCGCGGGCCAGTTCCGCCGCCCGCACGCGGGCCAGCCAGGGCAGCGCCGCCGCCAGCAGCAGCGGCCCCAGGACGCTCAGGCCCAGCCGGGCGTCCAGGCTCAGCAGCCACCCACCGGCCAGCAGCGCCCCGCCCGCGAAGCCCAGCAGCGGCAGGGTCACGCGCAGCGCCGCGAACTGCCGCGCGTCTAGGTCCGCGCCGCTGCGGGCGAGCAGGTCGCCACTGCGTTCGCGGGCTAGCAGGTCCCGCCCGAACCGCGAGACGCGGTCGAACAGCGCCGCGCGCCCCGCCTCTCCGGCCCGCAGGGCGGCGGCGTGCCCGGTCAGGCGTTCGGCGTAGCGCAGGCCCGCGCGGCCCACGCCCAGCCCGCGCACCAGCGTCACGAGCAGCGTCAGGCTCAGGAACACCTCGGGCCGCAGCGCCGCGCGGGCGATCAGGCGTCCCGACGCGCCCGCCAGCGTGACCCCCGCCAGGGTGGCCGCGACGCCCAGCAGCGCCGGGAGGACGAAGGGCCGCCAGCCTCCGGCCCGGTTCATGGGGTGGGTCATGGGGCCTCCAGGGTCAGGGTGCGCCAGCCGGGTGGGGGGTCGCGGTGCGTGACGAGCAGCGCGGTCCGCCCGCGCGCGGCCCGGCCGATCAGCGCGTGCAGGTCGCGCGCGGTGTCCCCGTCCAGGTGGGCGGTGACCTCGTCGAGGAGCAGCAGGTCCGCGCCGGACAGCAGTGCGCGGGCCAGGGCCAGCCGGGCCGTCTCCCCGCCGGACAGGCGCGTGCCGCCCTCGCCCAGCGGGGCGTCCAGCGTGCCGGGCAGCGCGGCGATCACGCCGTCCAGTCCCACCTCGCGCAGCGCGGTCCACAGCGTCCCGTCGTCCGCGTCGGGCGCGGCGAGGCGCAGGTTGTCGCGCACGCTGGCCGCCAGCAGGCGTGGGGCCTGCGGCACCAGGGCCACCCGGCGCGCCCAGCGGTCCGCGTTCAGGTCATCCAGCGGGACGCCGCCCACGCTCACCTGCCCGGTATGGGCCACGTATTTTCCCAGTGCGTGCAGCAGAGCGCTCTTGCCGACGCCGCTCGGGCCGCGCAGGGCGACGTGCTCGCCGCTGGCGACCGTGCCGGTCAGGGTGGCGGTCACGCCCGGCAGGTCGGCCCGCGCGCCCCGGAAGGTCAGTTCAGGGGCGTCGGGCGGTGCGCCCCGCGTCCCGTCGGGCCCGCCGGGCACTGCGTCCAGGGCCGCCAGATCGCGCGCCAGCGGTTCGGCGTCCAGCGCTGCGTGACGGTCCGCGCCGAGCTGCCGCAGCGGCCCGAAGAACTCCGGGACGAGCATCAGCGCCGCCAGCGTGGGGGCCAAGGTCGCCTCGCCACCGAAGAGGCGCACGCCGATCCACACGGCCACCAGCGCGGTGGCGAGGGTCGCGGCGAACTCCATCACGAAGCCCGACAGGAACGCCACGCGCAGCACCCGCAGCGTCGCCTCGCGGTGCGCGCCCGCCGAGCGGACGAGCACGTCCCGGTAGGTGGGCACCGCCCCGAAGGCGTGCAGGGTCGGCAGGTGCCGCGTCAGGGTCAGCAGCCGCCCCGCGAGCCGGGTGTGCCGCGTCCACTGCGCCTGCGTGGCCGCGTGCGTGGCGAGCCCCACGAGGTACAGGAACACCACGGTCAGCGGTCCGGTCACGACGAGCAGCGCGGCGGTCGCCGGGTCCAGCAACGCGGTGACGCCCAGCGCGACCAGCGCGCAGATCGCGGCGTGCGCCCGGCCCGGCAGGAAGCGCGCGTAGTACGGCGCGAGGCGCGGCCCCAGGTCGCTGCTCAGCGTGACGAGGTCCGCCGCGCGCCGTCCCGCCAGCGCCACCGGGCCCAGGGCCAGCAGCCGCGCCGTGAGGCGATCCCGCTGCCACGCGGTCGCGTGGGTGGCCAGACGTGCCGACAGCGCCTCGCGCGCCGCGCCCGTCAGGGCCCGCACGCCCAGGCCGAGCGCGGCGCCCAGCACCTCGCCGATATCCGGCAGTCGGGCGGGCGGCGTGAGCACCCCGGCGATGATCCGCGCGGCCAGCACGAAAGCCAGCGCCGTCCCCAGCGCGCCCAGCAGGCTCAGCGCGGCGCTCAGGGCGAGGGGGCGCCCCAGGCCGGGCGGGGCACTCAGGGCGCGCCGCGCCGGGTCCGGCGGGCGGGGGCGGGTCATCCGGGGGGTGATGGACACCATGCGCCCAGCCTGCGCCTCGGGTGTGGGGGAACGCGAGGGGCGCACGTCCTGAATTTCACAAGGTCGGCTGTGGCCCGGCGTCTCCCCTGTCCCGGGTCTGGCGGGACCGCTGCCCCGCCCTTGCCGCGGTGTTCAGCGGTCCTCCGGGGCCGACCGCACGCCCCAGGACTCCGCTCTGCCACCCCTGCGGGTGCTGCCGTCAGCGCCTCAGCGGGTGGGCTGCGGGGTCTGCGCGGCGCGGGTGCGCCGCAGGAACCGCGCCAGCAGCGTCAGGCCCGCGAAGCACAGGCCGGCCGTCAGACCGAACCACAGGCCGCGCGGGCCCAGGTCCAGGCCGAAGGCCAGCAGCACGCCGCTGCCCAGGCCCAGCACCCAGTACGCCATCAGCGAGATCAGCAGCGGCCAGCGCGTGTCCTGCAGGCCGCGCAGCGCCGCGTTCGCGGTGACCTGCACCCCGTCGAACGCCTGGAACAGGGTCGCGATCAGCAGCAGGGCCGCCGCGCCGCCCACCAGCGCCGCATTGGCCGGGTCGCGCACGTCCACGAACACCCCGATCACCCAGCGGGGCGCGAACACGTACGACAGGCTGACCAGCAACATCACCAGCGTGGCCAGCGCCATGCCCAGCAGGCCCGCGCGGCGCGCCAGGCGCAGCTGCCCCGCCCCGGCGTGCTGCGCCACGCGGATCCCGGTGGCGGTCGCCAGGCCCAGCGGCACCATGAACACGGCCGTGATGACCTGCAGCGCGACGTTGTGCGCCGCCAGCGCCTGCGGGCCGAAGCGGGCCATCAGCAGGCTCGTCACGGTGAACAGGCCTCCCTCGGCCCCGAGGGTCAGGCCGATCGGCCAGCCCAGCCGGGCCAGGGCGCGCAGTTCGCCGAGCAGGGCGGCTCTGGGCACCCGGTCGGCCGGGAGGCGCGTGCGGGCGGCCCACAGCAGGACCAGCGCGCTGCTCCAGGAGGCGGCGACGGTGGCCAGCGCGGCGCCGCGCAGTCCCAGGGCCGGCAGGGGTCCCCAGCCGTAACTGAGGGCCGGGCTCAGGAGACCGGCCAGGGCCACGGCGCCCAGCGCTACGGCGGTTACCGGGCGGGGTTGACCGGTGCCTTCCAGGGCGCCGCGCAGGGCGCTGAAGGCCAGCGTGGCGGGCATGCCCAGCGCGTACAGCCGCAGGTAGTCACCGGCCAGGTCGCCCTGGATGCCGCTGGGGGCAAAGCGCGCGATCAGGTGCGCGGCGAGGAACGCCAGGGGCAGGAAGGTGGCGGCCAGCAGCAGCGCCAGGAGCAGGCCCGCCTGGAGCGCGCGGGCGACGGCGGGCGGGTCGCCGGCTCCGTGCGCGGCGGCCACGCGGGGGCTGACGGCGAGCATCACGCCGATCAGGACGATGAATCCCAGGTAGTACGTGGCGTTGCCGTAGGCGACGGCGGCCAGCTGGGCTTCGCCGAGGCGGCCGATGACGGCGGTGCTGATCAGGGCCAGGGCGTTGAGGCTGAACTGCGAGACGATGACGGGCGCCGCGAGCCGCAGCAGCTGCCCGGTTTCCGTGCGCAGGTCGGGCAGGTGGGGGGCGTTCACCGCGTCAGGATAGCGGCCCGGTTTCCTGCGGCTGATCGGCTGCGCCGGACGGGGGCGCGGCGCGCCGCCATCCGAACGAACGTGCGTTAGTTCCGGGAGTAGCATGCGGCATGACCCACAATCCAGACCGGGCGTTCCGCACGCGCGCCGTTCATGCCGGGCACGGCCTCGATCCGGCCACCGGTGCCCACGCCACGCCGATCTACGCCACCTCCACCTTCGGGTACGGCAGCGCCGAACGCGGCGCGCGCCTGTTCGCCGGCGAGGAACAGGGGTACTTCTACTCGCGCCTGACCAACCCGACCGTGCGGGCCTTCGAACAGAAGGTCGCCAGCCTGGAGGGCCTGTCCGACGCCGTGGCGTTCGCGAGCGGCATGGGCGCCGTGTCCGCCGTGTGCCTGACCCTGCTGCGCCCCGGGGATGAACTGATCTTCGTCGCGCCGCTGTACGGGGGCACCACCGGCTTCCTGCACGAGGTCGCCGCCCGGTTCGGCGTGACCGTCCACGAGGCGGCGGACGAGGCGGCCGTGGAGTCGCTCAGCGGCCCGCGCACCCGGCTGATCTGGGTGGAGACCCCCACCAACCCGGCGCTGGGCGTCGTGGACCTGGCCCGCGTGGCCCGCGCGGCGCGGGCGTGCGGCGCGCTGAGCGTCGCGGACAACACCTTCAGCACCCCGGCCCTGACCCGCCCCGCCGAGCACGGCATCGACCTGGTCATGCACAGCGCCACCAAGTACCTGGGCGGCCACGGGGACGCGATCGGGGGCGTGGTGGCCGGCCCGGAGGATCTCCTGGCGGAGCTGCGGGGCGTGGGTCTCCGGCACGTCGGGGCGTCGCTGGGGCCGTTCGAGGCGTACCTGTTCCTGCGGGGCATGAAGACCCTGCCGCTGCGCATGCAGGCGCACTGCGAGGGCGCGCAGACCCTCGCGCAGGCCCTGACAGGCCACCCGGCCCTGCGGGCCCTGCACTACCCGGGCCTGAGCAGCCACCCGGGGCACGCGGTGGCCGCGCGTCAGATGAGCGGCTTCGGCGGCCTGATCAGCGTGGACCTGGGCACGCAGGCCGCGGCGTTCACGTTCCTGAATCACCTGACGCTGTTCACGCAGGCGGTCAGTCTGGGGGACGTCGAGAGCCTCTCGTGCCATCCGGGCAGCACCACGCATCACCTGCTGGGCGACGAGGCGCTGCGCCGGCAGGGCGTGACGCCCGGACTGGTCCGTCTGAGCGTGGGGATCGAGGATCCCCAGGATCTCGTCCGCGACGTCCTGGAGGCTCTGGCGCACGTCGGGGCCGAGCAGTTGCAGCCGTCCTGACCCGGACGGGCGGGGGGCGCCGGGTGAACCAGCCGGGGTACCCGGGCGTGCGCCGTGGCCGGGGCCCACCTGCCGGCCGCTCCGGTCCGGCGCCTCTGGCCGCGCTCAGGGGCGCCGGGCCGACCGGCGGCGTTTGCTGTCGTACATGCGGGTGTCGGCCAGGGCGAGCAGCGCCCCGCGGTCGGTCTCGCCGCTCTGGGCCACGCCCACGCTGACGCCCACGAGCGGGCTGAGCTGCCGCGCGGCCAGCACCGCCGCGTCCACGTGCTCCAGGAAGTGGTCGTCGCTGGTCGGGTCGGCGATCACCACGAATTCGTCCCCGCCGTAGCGGTAGACCTCGCCGCTGCGGTCGAGTTCGGCCGCCAGGGCCGCCGCGAAGATCCGCAGCAGCTTGTCCCCCTGCGCGTGCCCCTGGGTGTCGTTGAGGCGCTTGAGGCCGTCGAGGTCCAGCAGCGCCAGCGTGAACGGCACCTCGGTCAGGGCGGCGAAGTCCGCGTCGAACGCGCGGCGGTTCAGCACGCCGGTCAGGGCGTCCCGGCGCGCCCAGGCGCGGGCCTGCCGGTGGTCGATCATCTGCTGCGCGGCGCGGCCGGTGGCCTCCAGCAGGCTGCGGTCCGCGGCGCGCCAGGTTGGCACCGGGTGCCCCACGAAGCGCGTGAAGAGCAGCTGCGTGACGCTGTCCGGTTCGCGTCCGGCGGGAATGACGGCCAGTTGCGTCACCTCGTCGCCCATGAGCACCCCGCGCTGCGTGGCGTAGGTTTTCAGGTCGTCGATGTACAGGGGGGTGTCGGTGAGGTGCAGGCCCAGCGCGGTGATGACCTCGTGGGATCCGGACGGCACGACCTGTTGACCGCTGGGCAGCGTGGACCGGACGTGACTGACGTTCAGTTCGATCTCGTCGCCCTGGGTGCGGCACAGTCCGGCCTGATCGGCCTCCAGCGCCTCGGCAAGCACGGACGTGACGGCCAGCAGCGTGTCGCGCGGTTCCAGGTCCAGGTCGAACAGCTGATGCACGCTGCTCAGGGCCTGCGCCTGTTCCAGGCTGCGCTGCAGTTCCACGCTGTGTTCGCGCTGGGCGTCGAGCGACAGGTTCAGGCGCTGCTGGTAGGCGCGGAGTTCCAGTTCGTTCACGACGATGGCCGCCAGGTCCTGGAGCGCCTGCAGGTCCTCGGGGCTCAGCGGGTGGGGCTGGTCGTCGGTGACGCACAGCGTGCCGATCCGCTGGCCGCTGGGCATGATCAGGGGCGCGCCGGCGTACATCTGCACGTGCGGGTCGCCGGTCACCATGGGGTTGTTCACGAAACGGGGGTCGTGCCGGGCGTCCTCGATGACGGTGGGCTGGTCGTGCAGGATCGTCCAGGCGCAGAAGGAGTCGCGGCGGTCGGCGGTCGTCTGGTTCAGGCCGACGCTGGCCTTGCTCCACTGGCGGGCCTGATCGACGAAGTTGATGGTGGCGACCGGCATGCGCAGCAGGTGGGCGGCCAGCCGCACGATCCGGTCGAACTGCGGTTCCCGGGGGGTATCCAGGATGCCGTAGTAGGCCAGCGCCATCAGGCGCTGGGCCTCGCTGGTGGGGATGGGCGCGCCACTCATGGCGTTCACTGTAGCCGCTGCCCGGACCGTTGCACACCCGGACCCCCATGAACGTCAGCTTGACATGAGGTCACGTGCGCTTTACGTTCGGGCCATGCCTCAGCCCGCGTCCGGTCTCCTGCGCTGCTCGCTGCGTGAGCGCCGGGAGGCCGCCGGACGCACGGCGGCGAGCCTCGCGGCCGAGGTGGGTGTCTCCCGGCAGGCGCTGGGCCGCATCGAATCGGGTGGCGCGGTGCCCAGCACGCTGGTCGCGCTGCGCCTGGCCCGCGCGCTGCACTGCGCGGTCGAGCAGCTGTTCGAGCTGGGTCAGCCGCAGCTGACCGTGCCGCTGGACGCCCCGCCGGGCACGCGGGTCCGCCTGGCGCGCCTGGGGGCGGAGGTGCGGGCCGTGCCCCTGGGCGGGGAGGCCGGACTGCACCAGCCGGCCGACGGGGTGGTGCGCGCCGCGGCCGGGCCGGGGCGGGTCACGGTGGATCTGCTCGCGCCGCCAGGGGATCTGGAGCGCACGGCGCTGGTGGCCGGCTGCGACCCGGCCCTGGGGCTGCTGTGCGGCCGCCTGGGTGCGGAGGGGCGCGCGGCGTGGGTGCCGCACGACAGTCTCGGCGCGCTGGCCGCGGCGGCGCGGGGCGAGGTGCACGTGGCGGGCCTTCACCTGGGCGGCGGGGACGCGCACCGTCAGGTGATCGCGCGGACGCTGCCGGGCGCGGCGCTGGTGCGCGCGTGGCAGGTGCAGCAGGGTCTGATGCTGGCGCCGGGCAATCCGCTCGGGGTGCGGGGCGCTCCGGATCTCGCCCGGCGGGACCTGCGGCTGGTGACGCGCGCGGCCGGGGCGGGAGGGCGGGCGCTGCTCGACCGGTGGTTTCAGGTGGCCGGGCTGAGCGGGCGGGAGCGGGCAGCGCGGCACGCGCGGTCCCTGCTGGCGGACTCGCCGCTGGCCGCCGCGGCGCTCGTGGCGCGTGGCGAGGCGGACGCCGCGCCTGGACCGAGTTCGGCGGCGCGGGCGCACGGCCTGACGTTCGTGCCGCTGCACCTGGACGCGTTCGATCTGGCGGTCCCGGAGCGCCACCTGGGTCATCCGGGGGTGCAGGCGCTGCTGTCTGCGGCCCGCAGCGCCGCCTTCCTGGATGATCTGCGCAGCGTGGGCGGGTACGTGCCGCCGGACCTGTCCCTGACCCGACTGGAGGTGTCATGAAATTCACTGCTCTGCTGCTGTGCCTGCTCGTCTCGCCGGCGGGCGCGGCCTCACTGACCGTGTTCGCGGCGTCCTCCCTGACCGACGCCTTCACCGAGGTGGGGCGGGCGTTCGACGCGCGGACCGGGCACCGCACGACCTTTCAGTTCGCGGGGTCGCAGGTGCTGCGCACGCAGCTGGAGGGCGGCGCGCGGGCCGACGTGTTCGCCAGCGCCAACGACGCGCAGTTCACGCCGCTGCTGGGCCGGGTCGTGGTGGGGCGCGAGGTGTTCGCCCGCAACCGCCTGACGCTGATCGCGCCGGCCGGCAGCGCGAAGGTGCGGACCCTGCGCGACCTGACCGCGCCCGGCGTGCGGCTGGTGGTGGCTGCGCCGAACGTCCCGGTGGGTGACTACACCCGCCGGATGTTCGCGGCGGTCGAGCGGTCCGGCACGTACGGCGCGGACTTCGCGGCGCGGGCGCGGCGCAACGTGGTCAGCGAGGAGGGCAACGTGCGGCAGGTGGCGCTGAAGGTCAGCCTGGGCGAGGCCGACGCGGCCGTGGTGTACGCCAGTGACGTGACGCCCGCCCTGAAGCGGACGGTGCGGGTGGTGCCGCTGCCCACGAGGTTCAACCAGACGGCCGCGTACCCGGTCGGGGTGGTGCGGGGCAGCGCGAACGCGGACGCGGCGCAGGCGTTCGTGGCGTTCGTGAAGAGTGAGGCGGGTCAGGCGATCCTGCGCCGCTGGGGGTTCCTGCGCCCGTGAGGTCGGCGGGGCGCGTGCCCTGGGCCGGGATGGCGCTGGGGGGCCTGTTCGCGGCGTTTCTGCTGCTGCCCACGCTGGTGCTGCTCACGCGCGGGCTGAACGCGGACTTCCTGACGACGCTGCGCAGTCCGGCCGTGACCGACGCGCTGCGCGTGAGCCTGTGGACGACCGGCGTGACCGTGCTGCTGACGGTCCTGACCGGAACGCCGCTGGCGTACCTGCTGGCGCGGCGAGCGTTTCCGGGCCGCGCCCTGCTGGACGCGCTGCTGGACCTGCCGGTGGTGCTGCCGCCGGTCGTGGCGGGTCTGGGGCTGCTGCTGACCTTCGGGCGGGGCGGCCTGCTGGGGCCGGGCCTGGAACTCGCGGGCGTTCAGCTGGCCTTCTCGCCGGCGGCGGTGGTGCTCGCGCAGCTGTTCACGGCGGCGCCGTTCTACCTGCGGGCGGCGAAGGCGGGGTTCGCGGCGGTGGACCGCGACGCGGAGGCGGCGGCCCTGACCGACGGGGCCGGCCGGTGGGGGGCGTTCCGGTTCGTGACGTGGCCGCTGGCCTTCCCGTTCCTGCTCGAGGGTCTGGTGCTGACCTGGGCGCGGGCACTGGGGGAGTTCGGCGCGACGATCCTGTTCGCCGGGTCGCTTCAGGGGCAGACGAGAACAGTGACGCTGGCGATCTACAGCGCGCTGGACAGTGATCTGGGGCCGGCGCTGGTGCTGTCGGCGGTGATGGTGGTGGTGGCCTTCACGGTTCTGCTGACGGTCCGCGTGCTGGCCGCGCGCCGCGCACCGCCCTGACAGCGGGACTGACTGCAGAATGCAGAGGTCCTGACCGCGGTGTTCAGGAAGACTGAGATAACCCCTCAGTCTCCCTGAAACGAGCAGCGCGAGAACCCGCCGCCATCAGCGGGTGGAAGTGGAGTTGAAGGGCGTGCTGTTGGCCCTTCACTGGAGCTGGACACCGCTGTGAATGTGCCCCTGGGAAACACCAGCGGTGTTCAGCTCTGCCCGGACCGGCGGACGTCTGCGGACCCCCAGGTGCCGGGTGAGCCGCCTCCGAGCTGCATCCCGCTGGTGTTCACAAGTGAAAGTGAACAGAGTCCGGCGGACCGGACAGGCTAGGATGGACGTGGCATGGCCGACTCCTTCGCGCATGACCTTCTGCTGAACACCACGCGGTTTCTGCTGGCCCGGCAGGAGCCGGACAGCCTGTGCCGTGAGGGCCTGGCGTTCCTGGCCGAGCAGCTCGGCGCGACGCTGAGCATGCTGCACCTGCGGGAATCACAGGTGACGTACCGGCTGCACAGTCATGTCGGGACGCATCCGCTGCTGCACGTGCACGACCTTCAGATCATGGAGCCCGGCTGGGAGGCGCTGCTGCAGGCGGGCGCGTGGATCAGCACGCCCGTTCCGGCGCCGCACTGGTCCGGCCCGGAGGAACGCAACTACGCGCGGCTGGGCGCGCGGCACCTGGTGAATTTCGGGCTGTACAGCGGCCCGCAGCTCATCGGGACGGTGAACCTGTTGTTCGCGGAGGCCCGCCCGGACCTGTCGGACCTGGAGGTGCTGGGCACGGTCGGCGCGCTGTGGGGCACCCTGCTGGCGCGCCTGCAGTCGCAGCGGGACCTGTCGGCGCGCGAGGCGATGCTGCGCACCATCACCGATCAGGGTGGGGACCTGCTCAGCATCGTGGATGCCAGCGGCGTGATCACGTACCAGAGCGCGGCGTCCGACGAACTGATCGGGTACCCGCCGGACATGCTGGTCGGGCGGACCTACGACGGCGCCGTGTACCGCGCGGACGTGCCGCGCGTCACGGCCGCGCTTCAGCAGTTGCGGGGCGTGCCGGGCGGCGCGGTGAACCTCACGTTCCGGATCCGGCATGCGAACGGGCAGCTGGTGTGGCTGGAGGCGAACGCCCGGAACCTGCTGCACGAGGAGCACGTGCGCGGTATGGTGATTCACATGCGGGACGTGACGGCGTCCATCGCCACGCAGCGGCACCTGGAGCGGCGCGTGCAGGACCTGACGCTGATGCACGACACGGTCCGGCAGCTGCAGCTGGGCCGCACCTCCGACGGGGTGGCCGAGCGGCTCGTGGACCTGATCCAGGGGCGGCTGGGGTACCCGCACGTGCAGGTGGGCCGCGTGCTGGCCGACGGCAGCGTGGAGGCCGTGGCGCGCGAGGGTGACGTGCGGGCCGCGCCCCTGACGCGGCTGCCGCCCGGCGCGGGGTTGATCGGCGCGTGCGTGCAGGCCCGGCAGACGCTATACGTGCCGGACGTGCTGACCGATCCGCGGTACGTGGCGCGGCACGCCGAGGTGCGCAGTGAGGTGATCGTGCCGGTGTGGGTCAGCGGGCAGCTGTGGGGCGTGCTGAACGTGGAGAGCCCGCGCCCCGACGCGTTCGACCGTGGGGATATCCAGGCGCTGGAGACCGTGGCGGCGCAGGCGGGGTCGGTGCTGGCGAACGTGAGCCTGCTGGATGATCTGCGGGCCAGCCGGGACGAGCTGCAGGCCGCGTACGACGAGACGCTGGCCGGCTGGGCCCGGGCGCTGGACCTGCGGGACCGGGAGACCGAGGGGCACTGTCAGCGCGTGACGGACCTGACGGTGGCCCTGGCCCGCCGGCTGGGGGTTCCGGAGGAGGACCTGGTGCATATCTGGCGCGGCGCGCTGCTGCACGACATCGGGAAGGTGGGCATCCCGGACGCGATCCTGCACAAGCCGGGCGCGCTGACTGAGGACGAGTGGCGGGTCATGCAGCTGCACCCGCAGATGGCGTTCGACGTGCTGCGGCCGGTGGCGTTCCTGCACGCGGCGCTAGACATCCCGTACGCGCATCACGAGCACTGGAACGGAGGCGGCTACCCGCGTGGCCTGCGCGGCGAGCAGATTCCGCTGGCCGCGCGGATTTTCAGTGTGGTCGACGTCTGGGACGCGCTGCGCAGCGACCGGCCGTACCGCCGGGCGTGGACGGCCGAGCGGGCGCTGGCGCACCTGCAGGAGCAGGCGGGGCGGCAGTTCGATCCGGTGGTCGTCCGGGCGTTCACGGCGCTGCTGGGCGAGCAGGGCGTGCAGGAGTCCGCGTGAACCGCGTCAACCTGCAGACGCTGCGTGAGGAACTCGAAGACCTGCGGCGGTCGGCGGACGAGGCGGCCAGCCCTACGGAGCGGGCCGGGCACCTGCGGGACGCGGCGTACCTGGCGATGGACCTGGGGGATCCGGCCCTGGCGATGACGCACGCGCTGGCCTGCCTGGAGGCGGCGAGGAGCACGACGGACCTGTCGCTGCAGGCGCGGGCGCACGTGACGATCGCGCTGGTCATGGGGGACGTGCATGACGACGTGGGGGCCGCGACCCACTTCCGGGAGGCCGAGGGTCTGGCGCGCAGCGCCCGTGACGCGCGCGGCGTGGCGGTCGTGAACGTCAACGCCGCGCACTACGACATGGAGCGGGCGCATTTTGCGAGCAGCACGCTGCGGCTGCTGACGCTGCTGCGCTCTCCGTACGCGTCGGCCCTGCATTTCGACGCGTTGCGGCTGGGCCTGGATCAGGTGTTCCACATCAACTTCACGCGGGGTGCGGCGAGCGCGCTGCTGGGCGTCGGGGTCGACGAGGGGGAACTGCAGCAGCAGCTGGAGGCGCGGCGGGACGAGGTGCAGGCGCAGCTGACGGAGTCGCAGGCGGCGCTGCAGCGGTTGCGTCGGGGCGAGGGCCGCCTGGCCAACACCCGCTGGCAGCCGGATGTGCTCGAGGCGCTGCTGGTGTACGCCCGGTTCGTGGGTGACGTCGCGCAGGCGCAGGCGCTGGCGGACGAGTGGGTTCAGCTGGCCACCGACTGGAACGTTCCAGCCCAGGTGGGACGGGCGCGGCTGGGCCGCGCGGCGCTGTGGGCGCAGACCGGACGCTGGCCGCAGGTGCGCGAGGACGCCGGGCGCGCCGCGCAGCTGTTCGGGGATGAGCACCCCAGCCGGGCGCTGGCCGCGCAGCAGCTGCTGGCGCAGGCGCACGCCGCGCAGGGGCAGTGGCAGGCGGCGTTCGAGGTGCAGCAGGCCCTGTCGACCCAGGCGGACCGGATCTACCGGGCGTTCATGCAGCAGAGTGCGCGCCTGCGCGTGATCGAGCGGCAGGCCATCGAGGCTGAGGTGCGGGCGGTGGCGTTCGCGGAGGCGGCGCTGCGCGATCCGCTGACCGGGATTCCCAACCGGGCCGGGGCGAAGCGGCGGCTGGATCACCTGTGTGCCGCGGCGCGGCGTGGACGGTCCGGGGCGGTGGCGCTGCTGGACATCGATCATTTCAAGAGCGTCAACGACCGGTTCGGGCACGCGGTGGGGGACGAGGTGCTGCGGCGGGTGGCGGGGACCGTGACGCGCGCGATCCGGGAGGTCGATCAGCTGGCCCGGTACGGCGGCGAGGAGTTCCTGCTGCTGCTGGAGGGCCTGCAGCTGCCGGAGGCGCGGCGCGCGTGCCAGCGGGTGGGGCAGCTGATCACCGAGATCGACTGGTCGGATGTCGCGCCGGGGCTGCGCGTGACCGCCAGTATCGGCGTGGCGATGATCGAGGCGGGCCTGAATCAGGAGCAGGTGCTGCGGCAGGCGGATGACGCCATGTACGCCGCGAAGGCGGCGGGGCGCAATACGGTGCGGGTGGCGGGCCTTCCGACCCACAGCGTGGACTGACCCGGTCGCCCCCGGAAGATTAAGGTCTGATGTTCTGCGCGTGCCCAGGCGCCTTTTTTCCGGACCGGCGCGCCTGAAAGCGCGGCGTAATGTCCGGCGGCGCAGCATGACCGCGTGAACGAACGCCGGGAATCCACGCAGGGGCTGATGACGGTCGCGGCCATCCTGCTCAGCAGCGCCCTGAATTACGGGTACACGCTGCTGCTGGGCCGCTGGCTGGACGGCGCGCAGTACGGGGCGTTCGCGTCGTTCACATCGCTGTTCATGCTGTCTGCCGCGCTGCCGATCGCGTTTCAGCAGGCCACGTCTCGCCGGGCGCGCGGCGCCAATACTGCGCCGGCCCTGCGGGCGGGTGGTCTGCTGGGCGGCGCCCTGCTGCTGCTCGCGCCGGTGGCGGCGCGGCCGCTGGGGCTGGAACCGGCGTGGCTGGTGGCCTTCGCCCTGACCGTCCCGCTCCTGGCGCTGCTGGGCGCGTGGCGCGGCGCAGCGGGACGGCCGCGCCGCCGCGTTCGGCCTGAGTCTGCTGGTCGAGCACGGCCTGAAGATGGCCCTGACCCTGCCGCTGCTGGCGGCGCTGCCCGGCGCGGCGGCGGCGGTGGCGGCCACGCTGCTGGGCATGCTGCTGGCGCTGCCGGTCGTCCGGCCGGTCCGGGCGGCGGACTCGGCGCCTGCGGACGCGCCGGAAGGCAAGCGGCTGCTGGCACTGGTGGCGGCCGCGCAGAGCGGGCTGCTGTACGGGGACGTACTGCTGGCCGGCGCCCTGCTCACGCCCGATCAGACCGGGGCATTCGCGGCGGCGGCGACCCTGGCCCGCGTGGTGTTCTTCGCGGGGTGGGCGGTGCAGGTCGCGGCGTTCCCGCTGGTGGCGCGACGGGCGGCGGCGGGCGAGCCGCTGCGGCCCCTGCTGCTGGGCGCGCTGGGCGCGACCGTACTGATCAGCGGGATTCCGGCGGCGCTGCTGGCGCTGGCGCCGGAGTGGTGCGCGCGCGTGGCGTTCGGCTCGGCGCTGCCCGGCGCGGCCGCGCTGCTGCCCGGCGCGGCGGTGGGAACGCTGCTGCTGACGGTGGCCGGCACGGGGCTCAATCACCTGCTGGCGTCGGGCGGGGTGGGCGCGCAGTGGTTCGTGGCGCGCGCCTACCTGTGGTCCGGGGCGGCGATGCTGCTGGCCGCGGCGCTGTTCGGTCACCTGCCTCTTCATCTGATGCTGATCGCGGCCCTGGGAAAAGGTACCCTGCTCCTGAGCGCCGCGTCCTCCCTCATCCCTCACCCCTGGAGGTCTACCCGTGTCGTATCCCGCGTTTGAGCAGTGGCGAGACGTACCGCTCGCCCGTGTGAGCCTGAGCATCGTCGTTCCCGCCTACAACGAGTCTGAACGGATCCTGCCGACCCTGGCGGCGTTCGCGGTGGCGGTCAGCGCCATGGGCGAATCCTGGGAACTGATCGTCAGTGACGACGGCAGCCGGGACGGCACGGCCGATCTGGTCGCGGGTCTGCCCTGGGCGAACCTGCGGGTGCTGCGGCACGCGAACACCGGCAAGGGCGGCGCGGTGCGCCGGGGCGTGCGGGCCGCGCGCGGCGACCTGATCCTGTTCGCGGACGCGGACAACAGCACGCCGATCGAGGAGCTGCCGCGCCTGATCGCGGCGGTCCGTGCGGGCGCGCACGTCGCGATCGGGTCGCGCGCGGCCGAGGGCGCCGAGGAGGTCGGGAAGAGCACCGTGCGCCGGATCGTGTCCGGGGGGTTGCGGCGCGTGACGCGGCTGCTGACCGGCGTGACCGCCGAGGACACCCAGTGTGGCTTCAAGCTGTTCCGGGGCGAGGTGGCGCGCGACCTGTTCCGGCGCGGCGTGATGGACGGCTTCTCGTTCGATCTGGAACTGCTGTACCTCGCGGCGCGGGACGGCCTGCGGGTCGTGGAGGTCCCGGTCCGCTGGGTGGACGCCCCGGACAGCAAGGTGGATCCGGTGCGGGACTCGGTGAAGTTCCTGAAGGACGTGCTGATGCTGCGCCGCCTGCACGGCAGCGGTCACCCGCCGCGGGAGGGCATGCATCTGGCGGTCGTCACGGCCTACCCGCCGGGGCGGCGCAGCCTGAACGAATACGGCCTGCACCTGTCGCGCGTGCTGGCCGACAAGCCCGAAGTGGGGCACATGACGATCCTGGCCGATCAGCTGCCCGCCGGGCAGGCGGCCGGGGACGCGCCGAACGTTCGGCGCGTGTGGGCGTTCAATGATCCGCTGTCGCCGCTGCGTCTGCTGCTGGCGTTGCGGCGCGCGCGGCCGGACGCGGTGATCTTCAACCTGCAGATGGCCAGCTTCGGGGACCGCCGCGTGCCGGCCGCGCTGGGTCTGCTCACGCCGATGCTGGCGCGAGCGCTGGGGACGCCGAGCGTCACGCTGCTGCACAACCTGTTCGAGACGGTGGACCTGGAGCGCGCGGGGTTCGGCGGCAATCCGCTGAAGGTGCAGGTCACGCGGGCGTTCGGGCGGCTGTTCACGCAGGCGCTGCTGGCGTCGAACCTGGTGGCCACGACGCTGCCGCGCTACGTGAAGCTGCTGCGGGAGGAGTACGGCGCGAAGAACGTGTTCCTGGCGCCGCACGGGACGTTCCAGCTGCCGCTGCCGCCGCAGCCGTTTCCGGAGGTGCCGACCGTGATGACGTTCGGGAAGTTCGGGACGTACAAGCGGGTCGAGGTGCTGATCCAGGCGCACCGCCGCCTGCTCACGCGTGACCCGCGCACGCGGCTGGTGATCGCCGGGAGCGACACGCCGAACGCGCCGGGGTACCTGGCGGGCGTGCAGGCGCAGTTCGCGGACGTGCCGAACATCTCGTTCACGGGGTACGTGGCCGAGGAGGACGTGCCGCGCGTGTTCAGTGACAGTACGGTGGTGGCCTTTCCGTACAGCGCCACGACCGGCAGCAGCGGCGTGCTGCATCAGGCCGGGGAGTTCGGGCGCGGCGCGGTCATGCCGAACATCGGCGACCTGGCCGACCTGATCCAGGACGAGGGGTACCGCGCGGAGTTCTTCGAGCCCGAGGATCCCGAGTCGTTGGCGGAGGCGTTGTGGCGGGTCCTGAGTGATCCGCGGCAGGCGGCGGCGCTGGGCGAGGCGAACTGGCGCGTGGCGTCCAGTCTGCCGCTGTCGGATGTGGCCGACTGGTACCTGCTTCACCTTGAAGAGCTCACGGGCGCCGCGCCCACCTACACGTCCCGCCCGCAGGAGGCCCAGGCATGACCCGACCCCCCACCACCCTCGACATTCAGGTGCGCCGTGACGCGCCGCAGCGCGACCTGCTGCTCAGTGGCCGCCTGGACGCCCATCAGGTGCCGGCGTTCCTGGCGGCGGCCGAGCCGCTGGCGGCGCACACCACCCTCGATCTGGCCGGCGTGACCTTCATGGATTCCAGCGGACTGGCGGCGCTGGTGCGCCTGGTGCGCGCCGCGCGCAGTGACGGCCGGGAGCTGGTCATCGTGAACGTACAGGATGGCGTGCGGCTGGCCATGGAGATCACGGGCCTGTACAGCGTGCTGCCGATCCGGTAGGCGGCCGTGAGTCTCGCCGAGACGCCGGACGCCCTGACGGAACTGCTGGATCAGGTCGCGGACCTGAGTGATCAGCTGGTGTTCCTGCAGCGCCTGATTCCTCAGGCGCTGGCCCTGACCGACGAGTCGCAGGCGACCGAGCTGGTGCAGCAGGCGGCGGCGCTGATCAACACGCCCGGCGCGGCGCTGAACGTGCGGGGCGCGTGGCTGGGGGACACGCCGGGGTGGCTGCGGGACCTGCGGCCGCCCGCCCACGCGGCGGTGCTACCGGCCGGGTCGGTGCACACCGGCGCGCCGTTCACCGGGGCGTGGCGCCTGACGTCGGTGCTGGCGGTGCCGCTGCAGGACGGCTGGCTGGCCCTGTGGGGCAAGCGGGATTTCCTGGCGGGGGAACGGGAGCTGATCCACACGCTGGCGCAGCTGCTGGACGCGGCGCTGCGGGCCATGGTGCAGCGGCGCGAGGCGGCCCGGTACGCCATGCAGGAACGCGACCGGCGGCAGGCGCGGGAGGTGTGGCGGGCCGTGACGCCCGAGGCGCTGCGCACCCCGCCCGGGTACCACCTGCTGCTGCACTCGCAGCCCGCCAGTGATTTCGGCGGGGACTTCCAGTTTCAGGAGGCCGAGTGGCTGGTGGCGGGTGACGTGAGCGGCAAGGGGCTGCCGGCGGCGATCATCACGGCGATGTTCGCGTCGGCGTTCACGGTCGCGGCGCGGTCCACGTCCATGAACGCCACGCTGGGCGAGGCGCTGCACGATCACCTGGAGCGGTCGGGGGCGTTCTGCACGCTGGCGGCCATGCAGGTCCGCCCGGACGGGCAGCTGCGGGTGATGAACGTCGGCCACCCGCCGGTGCTGCTGCGCCGGGCGGACGGCAGCCTGGAGGAAACGCGGGCGTCGGCGCCGCCGCTGGGCACGTTTCCGCTGCTGCACGTGGAGGTCGAGCGGGTGTGGCTGCATCCGGGGGACGCGCTGCTGGTGTACAGCGACGGGCTGTTCGAGGCGGAGGACGCGGCCGGGGTGCCGTTCGGCCTGGACCGCACGCGTCAGCTGGCGTCGGCGGTGGCGCCCACGTCCTTCATCCGGCAGGCGGTGTCGGGCCTGCGGGACTACGCCGTGTCGGACGACCTGACGCTGCTGGTGCTGCAGCATGACCCGGGGGGCCGCGGCGTGCAGCGGCACCTGCCGGGGGACCTGCAGGCGCTGGCGACGCTCAGCGAGGCGCTGCGGGAAGCGGTACCGCCGGATCATCCGGCGCTGATGCCGGCCGAGCTGGCCGTCACGGAGTTGTTCGTGAATGCCGTGAGGCACGGCGGGGCGCGCGAGGTGACGCTGCGGGCCCACACGTCCGGCGACGACATTCTCGTGACGCTGTCCGACGACGGGCAGCCGTTCGATCCGCGGCAGCAGACGCTGGGGGCCGGCGGTGAGCTGCGTGAACACGGGTACGGCCTGCTGATCGTTCAGCGCTGCGCGCGGGAATGGCATTATGTGCGCAAACAGCATCTCAACCGGCAGACGCTGCGCCTGCGCGCGCCGACCCTCCCTGCGCCTCCCCCCTAACGTGAGAAAGGACCATCCATGCCCCTGACGCACCTCGTAAACGGACCTGAATTGACCCTCAGCGGGCGCCTGGACGCCCAGAACGCCCAGGAGCTGCGTGCGGCGCTTACCGCGCTGGCCGCGGCGCCCGGGGACCTGCGGGTCGATCTGGCGGACGTGCCGTTCATGGACAGCAGCGCCCTGGCGGCCCTGGTCAGTGCGCTCAAGGACCGCCGCCGGGAGGGCCGCAGCCTGCGGGTCACGCGGGCCAGTCCGGCCGTGCAGGAACTGATGTCGCTGACCATGCTGGGCCGCGTGTTCGGCCTGGAGGAGCCCCGGTGACGCGTCACCTGCCGGCGAACGTCACGCTGTTCGGCCACGTGCAGGCCAAGCACATCCTGGTGGTGGAGGACGCGCCGGGCATGCGGCTGCTGGTGAGGCACATCCTGAATCAGGGGGGGCACAAGCCGGTGGAGGTCGATTCGGTCGAGGCGGCCCTGGAGGAACTGGAGCGCGGTCCGGTGGACGTGATCATCACGGACCTGATGCTGCCGGGCCGGTCCGGGCTGGACCTGCTGCGTGACCTCGCCGGCCGGCCGGACGCGCCGCCGGTGATCGTGCTGACGGGCAGCGGGGAGGAGGTGCTGCGCGAGCACGCCCTGAGCCTGGGCGCGCACGCCGTGCTGTTCAAGCCCTTCAGCCGCTACGAGCTGCTGGACGCGGTGTTCGCCGCGGGGATGAGCGGCTGAGCGGACGCCGCTGGGCGGGTGCCTGGCCGGCCCGGCCGCGCTGGCGGCAGCCCGCTGTGCGGACCGGCGGTCCCGAACTGGAGGTGACGGGTCCCCGCCCGAGCCTGCATGTGCCCGGCGCGCAGCTGCCCGCCGGGGAGGACGAGCGGGCGGGTGGACGGCTGCTGGCGTTCGCACTGCTGCTGATGCTGGTGCTGCACGGCACGCAGCTGATCAGCGGGTCGTTCACGCGCACGTATGACGCGCTGATTCACGTGTACTTCGGCGCGCACTACGCGAAGTCGTTCTTCGACCCGTGGGAGAGCGGGTGGTACACCGGGTTCTCGCTGACGTCGTACCCGCCGCTGAGTCACTACCTGATCGCGCTGCTGAGCTTCCCGCTGGGCCTGATGGGCGCGTTCGCCGCGACGCAGATTCTGGCGCTGACGGGCCTGACGGTGGGTCTGTACCGCTTCGGGAAGGTGTTCGTCACGGCGCGCGCCGCCGGGTACGGCGCGGTGCTATTGATCCTGTCGAGCGCCATCGCCGAGACGGTGCAGGTGTTCGGTCAGCTGCCCACCACCCTCAGCCTGGGTCTGCTGCTGAACGCCATTCCGTTCGCGGTGCGCTGGGTGCGGACCGGTCAGAAGACGTACCTCGTGCGGGCCGCGATGTGGACGGCGGCGACCACCGCCGCGCATCACGTGACGACGCTGTTCGGCAGCGTGTTCTTCATCGCGCCGGTCTTGCTGGCGGTGGTGCTCGAGGGCGCGTCGCGGCCCCGCCCGGGGGAAGGCACGCGCGGGTGGTGGCGGGTGTGGCGGCGCGTGTACCGGGTGCTGCCGCGCGTGTACCGGGGCGGACTGTACGGCGCCTCGGCGATCATGGCGCTGGTGCTGGTCGTGCTGCCGTATTGGCTGTGGAGCCGCGCGGACCCGATCACGCAGGTGCCGATTCCGCACGGCAGCCGCGCGAACTTCCTGCAGCGGCGGGATTTCGGGTTCATGTTCTGGCTGGTGCCGTGGGCGACGCTGCTGCCGCTGTACTGGGACGCGGTGCGCCGGGGCCTGAGCGCCTACCGGGGGCTGCCGCGCTGGCCGATCATGGCCAGCATCCTGCTGCTGAGCCTGCTGGGTACCGGCGGCACCACGCCCATCCCGAAGAAGCTGTTGCGCGGCGCGTTCGACATCCTCACGCTGGACCGCTTCACGTTCTGGGCGTGCATGCTGATCCTGCCGCTGGCGGGCCTGACGATCGAGTCCTGGCGGCACGGCGCGTGGCGGGTGTTCGTTCAGGCGCGGTTCGGGGCGCGCGTGCATCACCTGCTGGGGCTGCTGCTGGTGACGCTGGCCCTGGCGGTGTCGGTCGGGATCAGCGCCCTGACGTACTACCGGAAGTTTCAACCGGAACGGATCGACGTGGCGCCCATCGTGAATTTCCTGGAGAGCGGCGGCCGGGACCGGTACCGGTACATGGTGCTGGGCTTCGGGGATCAGATGGCGTGGCTGAGTGCCAACACGCGCGCGACCACGCCGGACGGCAACTACCACAGCGCCCGGAAACTGCCGGAACTGACCGCCACGCCGGTCGAGCGGCTGGAGGGAGCGAAGTACACCGGGGTGCCCGGGCTGGGCAGCCTGCGGCAGTTCATGACCACGCCGGCCAAGTACAACCTGCGCTTCATGCTCAGCAACGACGCGTTCTACGATCCGGCGCTGCACATGCTGGGCTGGGTGCGGCTGGGCACGCTGCCGGGCGGGATCATGGTGTGGGAACGGCCGGGCATTCCCGAGGTGCAGCCCCGGCTGCCGCGGCGGGAACTGCCGGTGTGGCAGCGGCTGATGTGGGGGCTGCTGCCGTCCAGCGCGCCGGTGCTGGCGCTGCTGTCGCTGCTGCTGCCGGTCGGGGCGGGCCGGGCGGGCCGCTCGCGCTGGCCGTGGGTGCGGCTGCTGGCCGAGGACAGCCTGGAGCCGCCGCCGCAGCAGGGGGCGTGGTGGCACTCGTGGGTGCGGCGGTTGCCGCTGCGCTCGTGGCGGACGGCGCGGCTGCGGTCGAAGCGGCGGCCGCTGGCGCTGCGGCTGGTGAACAGCGGGCTGCTGTTCGCGGCGCTGCTGGCGGGGGGGGTGGGCGCGTACCTGAAGTTGCGCCCGCAGCAGACGCCGCAGCAGGCGGTGCTGGGGTACTGGGACGACCTGGATTTCAAGCGGTTCGGCGCGGCGTACCGCTGGATCGAGCCGCAGGACGGCCTGACCGAGGAGCGGTGGCGGCTGGACCTGTCGGTGGTGGGCGGCCTGCGGACGGGCTACGCGAAACTGGATTCGCTGCGGGTGCTGGGCGTGAGTTACAGCGGCCCGCCGGGCGCGGCGGGCACGGTCGCGACCGTGCGGTCGCGCCTGACGTGGTTCACGGCGCTGGGGGACCTGACCGAGGAGATCAGTCAGGACCTGCGGCGCACGCCGGTCGGCTGGCGCCTGCTGGTCAGTCCCACGTTGACGGTCCGGCCGCCGCTGCGCTTCCAGCCGGTGCCGGGCTTGCAGCGGACGGCGCCAGCGGCGGATGAGCCGGTGCCGCTGCGGGTGCTGAACCGGCGGCTCGTGGCGTTCCGGTCGGGTCCGGGCGCCCCGGAGCAGGTGGCGGTGGTGGGTGAGGTGCAGAACGTGGGTCGGCAGGGGGCGTCGCTGACCCTGTCGGCCAGCGTGTCCGACGCGGCCGGGGAGGAACTGGGTCGGAACGACGCGACCGAGACGTTCCTGCCGTGGCTGAATCCCGGGGAACGCACGCCGTTTCTGATCACGTTCGATGGTCCGGGTATGACCGTGGACGTGCGGGACGTGGTGCGGTTCGATGTGCGCGCGGCGGGCGTGGCGACCAGCCGGAACCTGGACCGGGACCTGAACCTGTGGCGGCGCGGGGACCTCGTGCGCGTGGAGAACACGGGCGCGGCCGAGGCGACCCTGACGAACGTGATCGGCGCGCTGGAGGACGGCGCGGGGACCGCTTGGGTGGAGCGCGCGTACCTGATGGAGGCGGTGCCGCCCATGCAGTCGCGCGAGACGGCGCTGCCGCTGGCCCTGCCGGCCGGGTACCGCGTGCTGGGCGGGGCGGCCGCGCCGGGGCGGGTGCGGGGCGCGCGGCTGTACGCGCACGCCTTCCACCGGGAGGAACCGTGAGGGGCCGCTGGCTGCTGTGGGGCCTGGGGGCGCTGCTGTGCGGCTGCCGGCCGGCCGCGCCGGAGGAGGGGCTGCGCCTGTCGCCGCTGCCGCAGCTGACCCGGTCCGGGTCGGCGGTGCGGATCTCGGGCGTGGGGGCGGTGGTCCTGACCTGCGACACGCCGGCCGGTCCGGTGATCCGCACCGTGACCGGTGGCGGCGAGGTCCCGGTGCCGCCGGACACCCTCCGCTGCGCGGCCACCCGGCCCGGTCAGCCCGGCGCGGAGGTCAGTGTCCGCTGGCCGCTGCCGGTGCCGCCGGGTGACGAGGCTGGGGACGCCGGGCCTGAAGTTGACGGCGTTGACGGGACCAGGGTTGACGGAGCTGGGCTGGAGGTCGGGGCGCCGGCCGGTCGGCGCGGCACGCTGCGGGTCGCGCCGGCGGTCGTCCGGCTGGGTGAGCGCGACACCTGGACCGTCACCGCAGAACTGCGCGGGGCGGGGGGGGCGCTGGTGCCGGACGGCACGCCCGTGACCCTGCGCGGTGGCGGTCTGGGGCCCGAGGAGCTGACGGCCACGCGCCTGACCGTGAACGGCGTGGCCCGCTGGATCCTGACCCCCACCACGGCCGGCCCCGTCCGGCTGCGGGCCACGGCGGCGGGCTGGCAGGCGACGGTCACGGCCCGCGCGGACCGGGGGCTGCTGGGCGGGCAGCCGCAGGCGCTGCTGACCGGCCGGACCCTGAGTCTGGGGCCGCTGCGCTGGCAGGACGGCGCGCTGCCCGACGACGGGACGCCGGTGCGCCTGCGGGCCCTGAACCGGGCGGGGCGGGTGCTCTGGACGGCGGACGTGACGGTCGCGGCGGGTCAGGTGCAGGTGGACGTGCCGCGCGTGCCGGGCGCGGTGACCGTGCAGGTGGAGCTCGCGGGCAGCGAGCTGAGGGTCCCGTGGCCCTGAGGCCCCCGGTGCCCGCGACCCGCCGCACCCGCCTGAAACGGGTGGCGTTCGTGCTGGTGGTGCTGCTGTCGGGTGCGGCGGCCCTGCTGGCCGTGCTGGTGTCGGCGCAGGCTTTTGACCGGCTGACGCGGGCGGGCGTGCAGGTGGGCGCGCTGAGTCTGGCCCGGCGGCCGGTGTCGAGTGCCAGCCTGACCTGGCTGCCCGGTCCGGCCGGGGCGCGGCAGCCGGACGCGTTGACGCTGGAGGACCTGCGCCTGGCGTACCTGCAGGCGTTCAGTGAACTGACGTACGCGCACCGCAGCGGCGACGTGACGGGCCTGCCGGGGCGGCTGAGCGGCGCGGCGCTGCAGGGGGCGCTGCGGGCCACGCAGCCGACCTCGAACGCGCTGGTGCTGGACTGGGCGCACCGCGCCGCGCCGCTGGGGCTGGTCGGGGACGGGCGGACGTTCCGGCTGCGCGACGACCTGTGGACGCTGCGGGCCCGGCCCGGTGCGGGCGGCTGGCAGGACGTCCGGGCGCAGCGGGAACGCCGGGTCGTGACGCTGCGGGAGGTGGGGGGCGTGTGGCGGGTCAGTGACTGGCAGGTCACGGCGGCGGCGTCCCAGGCGCCGTCAGCGGCCGTGCCGCTGGACGTGAGCACCTGGAGGGCCGTGACGCTGAGCGAGTGGTCGGAGTGGACGCGGGACGAGTGGCGGGCGGAACTGGGGCGCCTGCAGCGGGCGGGGCTGGCGCCGGTGGCGCTGGAGATGCCGGCGGTCATGACGGTGGGCACGGGGCGCGCCCTGCGGCTGGGGGTGCGCGTGGCGCGGCAGCTTCAGCTGCCGGTCGTGGTGTCGTTCGCGGCGCCGCTGACGCTGGAGGGCCTGCCGGCGCGGGTGACGGCGGGACTGCAGGGGCGGGGGGCGCTGGCGCTGCTGCCGGGGCCCCTGCCGGATTCCGGTGACCTGACGACGGCCCTGATCGGGTGGCTGCGGGCGGCGCAGCCGCTGCCGCTGGTGGCGGAGGGCGCGCCGGTGAACGTGGGGGCGCTGGGGCTGGTGTCGGCGCGGGTGGGCGACGGGCCGGGGCAGCTGCGCCGGGCGCCCGGGCCGCCGCGCCTGCCGTGGAAGCAGGCTGGCGCGCTCGCGGCGCTGGAGGCGTTGCCCGCGCGGGGCTGGCTGGCGGGCCGTCCGTCGGCGCTGATCGGCGCGGACGGGCAGGTCACGCCGTGGGGCGCGGCGCTGCTCAAACGGGCGGACGGGCCGGGGCGGTGATCGCCAGCGCGGGACGCGGCGGGCCGGGGTGGACCCGCGGGTGACTATGATCGGGGGTGAACGCAGCCTGAATCCTTTTCCTGCCGGTCCGTCCGGCGCGCGGCGCCACCCGGCCGCGAACAGCGAGGCCCCATGATCACCATGAACGAGAGCGTCACCCGCAGCCAGGCCTATTTCGACGGGGCGTGGCACGCCACCCCCGGGAGTTTCGAGGTCATTCACCCGGGGACCCTGGAACCCATCGGTTCGGTCGCCGACTGCTCGGCCGACGACGCGCGGCGCGCCATTGACGCGGCCGAGCTCGCCCTGCGGTCCTGGCGGACGGTCAACCCGTATGCGCGCGGGCAGATCCTGCGCCGGTGGCATGACCTGATGCTTCAGCACAAGGAGCCGCTGGCGCGCCTGATGACGCTGGAGATGGGCAAACCCATCACCGAGACGCGCGGCGAGGTGCACTACGCGGCCAGTTTCATCGAGTGGTGCGCCGAGGAGGCCAGCCGCATCGGTGGGGAGCGGGTGCCGTCGAGGTTCGATCACAAGCGCGGGTTCACGGTCAGCGAGCCGGTCGGGATCGTGTACGCGGTGACGCCGTGGAATTTCCCGGCGGGCATGATCACCCGCAAGGCCGCGCCGGCCCTGGCGGCCGGGTGCGTGATGATTCTCAAACCGGCCGAGCAGAGTCCCATGACGGCCCTGTACCTCGCCGAACTGTGGCTGGAGGCCGGTGGCCCGGCGAACACCCTGCAGGTGCTGCCCACCAACGACGCGCCGGCCTTCAGCGCGCCGTTCATGGCGGACGAGCGGGTGCGCAAGCTGACCTTCACGGGGTCCACGGCGGTGGGGCGCCTCCTGTATCAGCAGGCGGCGCGGACCCTCAAGCGCGTCAGTCTGGAACTCGGCGGGCACGCGCCGTTCCTGGTGTTTGGGGATGCGGATCTGGAACGCGCCGCGCGGGAGGTGATGGCCAGCAAGTTCCGTAACGCTGGGCAGACGTGCATCAGCACCAACCGCGTGTACGTGCAGCGCGCTGTGGCCGCTGAATTCACGGACATCCTGACCCGACTGACCCGGGCGCTCGTCCTCGGCGATCCGCTGCAGGACGGCACCGGCGTCGGCCCGGTGGTCGAGCAGGCGGGGCTGGACAAGGTCCGGGCGCAGGTCGAGGACGCCCTGGCGCGCGGCGCGACCGCCACCGTCGGCGGTACGCACAAGGAAGGCCTGTTCTTCCACCCGACCGTCCTGACCGGCGTGCACCCGGACAGCCTGATCCTGCGCGAGGAGACCTTCGGTCCCGTCGCGCCCGTCGTCGTGTTCGACACCGAGGAGGAAGCGCTGGCCCTGGCGAACGCCAGCGAGTACGGTCTGGCCGCATACGCCTACACCCGCGACCTGTCGCGCGCCTTCCGCGTGGCCGAGGCGCTGGAGTACGGCATCGTCGGCATCAACGACGGCGGGCCCAGCGCCGCCGCTCCGCAGATGCCGTTCGGTGGCCTGAAGAACAGCGGCGTGGGCCGCGAGGGCGGCCACTGGGGCCTGGACGAGTACCTTGAAACCAAATACGTCAGCCTGGGCCTCTGACCGGGCCGGTCCCGGTTTGCTTTCCGCCCGGCAATCCGCTAGACAGAGGACATGACGGGATTAGGGCGGGACCGGAGGCAGTTGCACGTGCTGCTGGTGGATGACGACCCGGAGGACCGCGCCCTGGTGGCCGAGGTGGTCACGCGGCTGGCCACGCCCGTGACGGTTCACGCGCTGAACGACGGCCCCGGCGCGATCGCGTGGCTGTCGGAGCAGGCGGAGCGCGCGCAGCTGCCGGACGTGATCATGCTGGACATCCGCATGCCCGGCGTGAGCGGCCTGGAGGTGCTGCGGGCCCTGCGGGAGGACGAGCGGCTGCGCAGCGTCCCGGTGGTGATGCTGACCACCTCCAGCAACGAGGAGGATGTGGACGCCTCGTACCGCCTGGCGGCGTCCGGGTACTTCGTGAAGGACCCGGATTACGCGGCGTTCGCGCGGCAGATGCAGGTGTTCGCGGAGTACTGGACGAGCGTGAAGGCCTCCGGGGACGGGCCGCTGGGTGCCCGCGCCGGGCGGTAGCGTACCCCTCCCCGGGTGACGCGGCGCAGCGCGCCGGACAGCCCGGCGCCCAGCAGAACGGACGCCAGCAGCAGAATTCAGAGGTATTGAATGGCTACTTCAATATCTCTAAATCAAGCGGACTCAAAGAGCTGCGCCGCAGAGCGAGCACCTGACAACATCAGCGGTTGGAAGTGGACTTGAAGGGCGTGGTGTTGGCCCTTCAATGGAGCTGGACACCGCTGTCAGGACGCGGGGGGCGTTCGTGGCGAGCACGTACAGGCCCATGACGATCAGGAAGGATGCGAAGGCGCGGCGCAGGCTCAGCTGCGGCAGGTGCCGGCCGATCCGGGCTCCCAGCTGACTGCCGGCCACCCCGATCACGGCGAACAGCGCGATCAGCGTCCAGTGCAGGTCCGGGCCGCCCTGGCGCAGGTGGTTCAGGAACCCGGCGGCGCTGTTCAGGGTGATGATGCTCAGGCTGGTGCCCACCGCGAGCCTCAGCGGCAGGCCGCCCAGCAGCACCAGGGCGGGCACGATCAGGAATCCACCCCCCACGCCGACCACGCCGGTCAGGACCCCCACGCCCGCTCCTTCCAGAACGGTCAGGGCCGCCGGGTGCGCGCGGCGGGCGGGTTCGGGCGGCGCGCGGAACATCAGGCCCGCGGCGAGCAGCATCACGCCCGCGAAGATCAGCAGCTGGGCGGCGCCGCTGAGGTCCGCGCTGAGGGCCGATCCGGCGGCCGTGCCGAGCATGCCGGGCAAGCCGAACAGCGCCACGCGCGCCCAGTCGATCTGGCGCCGCCGCGCGTAGGGCAGCGCGCCGAACAGGCTGATCAGCCCTACGATGGCCAGGCTCTCCGTGACGGCCCTCTTCTCGGGCTCACCGACCAGGTACACCAGCACCGGAACGGTCAGGATGCTGCCGCCGGATCCGAGCAGGCCCAGGCTCAGGCCGATCAGGGCCGCGCCGATCCAGGCCAGGATCACGGCTGATCGCCGGCCATCGGCCCGCGGCCGTCACGCAGCCGGGCGGCGCTGGGGAGTGTTGGGCCGCGCGGGGCGGGCCGTTCGTTCGGGAGGCGGCCGGGGACGGTCACCGGGACCCGCTGCGGGTGGGCAGTCCGGCGGCCTGCCAGGCCTGCAGGCCGCCCTGCAGGTTCCGGGCGTCCACGCCACGCGCCTGGAGTTGCCGGGCGGCCAGGGCGCTGCGGCGGCCGCTGGCGCACTGACAGATCACGACGCGCCCGTCGGGGAGGTCGGCGGCGGGCAGGTCGCCCATCGGGACGTGCAGACTGCCGGGAATGAACGCCGCCCGCCGTTCGCTGAGTTCGCGCACGTCGAGGATCACGGCGCCCTGGCGGCAGAGGGCGTGCGCGTCCTGCGGACTGAGGCCGGGAACTGCCGGGCCACGCCGGGCCTTGAGGAATCCGAACATGCTCAGACCGTCCGGGCGCTGTGCTCGCGCTGGTAGGCGTCGAACCCGCCGGCGAGTTCGCTGACGCGCAGGCCGTGGGCGCGCAGGAGGCTCGCGGCCGCGGCGCTGCGGGCGCCGCCCTGGCAGTACACGACGATCTCCTGATCGTGGGGCAGCTGGCCCAGGTGCCCGGCGAGGCGGCTGGCCGGCAGGTGCTGCGCGCCAGGGACTGCTCCGGCTGCGTGTTCGGCCCGGCTGCGCACGTCGAGGATCAGGGCGCCGGCGTGCTGAGGGAGTTCCGCGACCGGGAAGGGCCGGGCGGGCGCGCTGCTCAGGCCGTCGGCCGCAGTCACGAAACCGGTGACGTGATCCAGACCGACCATCCACAGGCGGCGGCGCAGGGTCTCGGCGTGGGCGGCGTCGCGGGCCAGCAGGATGAAGCCGGGCACGTCGGGGCGCAGCAGCCAGCCGGCCCACGTCTCGAAGGTCCGGCCGTCCGGGAGGTTCACGCTGCCGCGCGGCGCGCCGGCGTGGTGTTCCTCTTTCGGGCGTGAGTCGATCAGGACGTGCCCGGCGGTCACCTGGGCGTTCAGGTCCGCCGGGCTGAGGTGCGGCAGGGGCGTCACGTCCCCCAGCAGGGGCGGTCCGGCCCGGTTGTGCCGCTTCATGCGGCCGTAGTACTGGGGCGCGTCGGGCTGACCGCTGAGCAGCTGGGCGGTGAAGCCTGCTTCGTCGCCGTCGGCCACGTACGGCGCCCACCAGGCCAGCGCGCGCTCGTAGCCGACGGTGGTGGTGGGGACGGTGCCCAGGGCCTTGCCGCAGGCGCTGCCCGCGCCGTGGCCGGGCCAGACCTGCACGCCGTCGGGCAGGGTCAGGAATTCGTCGCGCAGGCTGGCGAACATCTGACGCGCGCCGGTGAAGCGGGTGTCCACGCCGCCGGCGGCCTCGTCGAGCAGGTCGGGGCGGCCGACGTCGCCGACGAACACGAAGTCCCCGGTGAGGTACAGGGCGGGCTGGTCGCCGCGGGGGGGGTCGGTGACGAGGAAGGACACGCTTTCGGGGGTGTGGCCGGGGGTGTGCCGGACCTCGACGCGCAGGTTGCCGATCGTGATGGTCTGGCCGTGGCGGAGGGGGTCGGCCGGCAGGTCGTAGGTCCAGTCGGGGCCGCCCTGGGCTGGCAGCAGCAGGCGCGCGCCGGTGCGGGCGGCGAGTTCGCGGCTGCCGGAGAGGTAGTCGGCGTGGATGTGGGTTTCGGTGACGTGCGTGACGCGCAGGCCACTCTGGGCGGCGCGGTCGAGGTAGGGCTGCACGTCGCGGACGGGGTCGATGACGAGACTCTCGCCGGTCTTCTGGCAGCCGATCAGGTAGGACGCCTGGGCAAGGTCAGCGTTGTAGAAGCGTTCGAACAGCATGGGGGCCTCCTGGGGCGTGAACTGACCAGAAGGTATACCCCCAGGAGGTATAGATCAATGGCCGCCGGTCCGATATCAGCGGGTCCGATACCGCCCATCAGCTCCCCTGATACACCGCGCGCGCCGCCATCCGCTGATCGGGCCGCGCCCATTCTGGCTGGTCAGATCAGGTCAGAACTGGATCTTTACGTCAGCCAGCCTTTCCCGCTACGCTCGGATCATTCCCCGCCAACCCCCTGCCGTTGGCCCCTGCCGCGCCCGGCGGCCCAAGGAGCTCCATGACCCAGACCCTGCCTGCCCCTGCCGACCTGATCCGCCGTGAAGACGCCCTCGGCGCCCACAACTACAAGCCGCTCGACGTGGTCATCCACCGCGCCCAGGGCGCCTGGGTCTGGGACACCCAGGGCCGCCGCTACCTCGACGCGCTGTCCGCCTACAGCGCCGTCAACCAGGGCCACTGCCACCCGCGCATCATCGGCGCCCTGACCGAACAGGCCCAGCAGGTCACCCTGACCTCCCGCGCGTTCCGCAACGACCGCCTCGCCGACTTCTACGAGACCGTCACGCGACTGCTCGGCTACGAGGCCGTGATTCCCATGAACACCGGCGCCGAGGCCGTCGAGACCGCGATCAAACTGGCCCGCAAGTGGGCCTACCGGGTCCGCGGCGTCGCGCCCGACCAGGCCGAACTGATCGTCATGGACGGCAACTTCCACGGCCGCACAACCACCCTGGTGTCCTTCAGCACCGAGGCGCAGTACCGTGACGGTTTCGGGCCCTTCACCCCGGGCTTCGTGCCGGTGCCCTACGGCGACGTGGCCGCCATCGAGGCCGCGATCACGCCCCGCACGGCCGGGGTGCTGTTCGAACCCATCCAGGGGGAGGCCGGCGTCATCACGCCGCCCGACGGCTTCCTGCGCGCCCTGCGGGACGTGTGCGACCGCCACGGCATCCTGATGATCGCCGACGAGATCCAGACCGGCCTGGGCCGCACCGGCCACTGGCTGGCCTGCGATCACGAGCAGGTCAAACCCGACCTGGTCATCCTCGGCAAGGCCCTGGGCGGCGGCGTGTACCCCGTCAGCGCCGTCCTGTCCAGCCGCGAACTGATGGACCTCTTCCGTCCGGGCGATCACGGCAGCACCTTCGGCGGCAACCCCCTGGCCGCCGCCGTGGCCCAGGCCAGCCTGCAGGTGCTGGACGACGAAGACCTGCCCCGCCGGGCGCAGGAACTCGGCGCGCACCTGCGCCGCCGTCTGGAAGACCTGCGCAGCCCGCACGTCCGGGAGATCCGGGGCCGCGGCCTCCTGATCGGCGTGGACCTGCACGCACCCGCCCGCCCGTACTGCGAGGCGCTGCGCGACCTGGGCGTGCTGTGCAAGGAAACCCATGAGACCACCATGCGCCTCGCGCCGCCGCTGGTCACGACCCGCGAGGACCTCGACTGGGCGGTCGACCAGATCGCGCAGGTCCTGCGCTGAGTGCCGGTGGGTCGCCCGGTCAGCGCCGGACGCGGCGCCACACCGGCCGGGCGGCCCACCCGACCAGCGCGGCCAGCAGCGCGGGCCACAGGTCCAGCGTCCACCCCCACACGAACGCCCCCGCACCCGGCGGTCCGCCCGGCCGGGTCAGCGCGCGCGCCAGCGGCGTGAACGACCCGTCGGCCGTCAGCAGGCCGCCCGGGCCGTAGAGCGCGCCCACCTCGAATCCGCCGGCGGGCCGCGCCTGCACGAACGCCCGCAACTGCCAGGTCTGCCGGGGCGCGTGCAGCAGCCCCAGCGGCCAGCGGCGCGCCCGGAACACCTGCTCCGCGGTCCGGATGAAATCCACGCCCGGTGTGGCCGTCCAGCTGCCCAGCGCCAGCGGCGCGCCCCGGGCCTGCAGGGTCTGGCGCCACACGGCCGTGGTCTCCCGGTCCGGCAGGCGGGCCGCGCGGAGCGTCACCGCCCGCAGTGACCCGGGGCCGCCCGAGGGGCCCAGCGCTCCATGCAGGGCCCGCAGGGCCCGCGGGCTCCACTCGTCGGTCCGGACGGTCAGATGCACCGCGACCTGCGCGCGGCGAGCCAGGCGGTCCAGCCGAGCCAGCGTGGCGGCCACGTCCGCCCGTTCCGGCTGACCGGGACGCAGGTCCAGCGGCAGCACCAGGGTGTCCAGGCCCAGGTCCCGCACGGCCTGCAGGTCCCGGCGCCACTGATCGTCGGACCGGTCCCGCCACGGCAGGTCGTCCGGCCCGAACCGCACGGCTCGCGCCAGTGGCGCCGGGCCGGGCGGCGTCGGCTCCGGCAGCGGCTGGTCGCTCACGGTCCGCCAGTGATGGGTGCGCCAGTTCCCGTCGTCCAGCTGCAGCACGCGGTCCTCGACGCGTACTGCCGTCCGCAGCGGCGCGCCGCGCGCGTCGACCGCCAGGTACGTGAACCGGTCGGTCAGGCTGACCGTGCCGCCGTCAGGCGCGTAGAACCGCAGCGTGACCCGGTGCCCCCAGGTGGCCAGGGCGCCGCCACCGGCCGCCACGGCGCGCGCGTCGTCCAGCGCGCCCTCACTGAACAGGTCGCGGAGCCCCTCCGGCTGACCGCTCAGGCGCGCGAACGCGATCTCCCGCTCGCCGCGCAGCAGGCTGTCGGTGAGGGCTTCGCGGGTGGACGGCTCCAGGTCGCGCGGGCCGGGCTCAGCGGCCGCCCAGGTCAGCAGGCCCGCGCCGTTGCGCAGCGCGCCGGCCTGCGTCTGACTGCCGGCCACGTCACGGGCGCAGCTGCTCAGAGCGAGCAGGACGAGCAGAACCCCGCGGAGTGGCGTCACGACCCGCTCATTCAAGCACGCTCCCCCGGCTGGGGCATGCATTCTCCGCCGGTCAGTTCTACACTGTACTCAGGAGCCAACATGCCGTATCCGCCCTGCGCGCCGGAACCCACGTTCGACGGGCATCTGTACCTGACCGCTGACCGGTCAGGCGTGATCACGTACGCCAACGGGGCGGCGAGCCGCTGGCTGCGGCGCGCCGGCGCCGAGTCGTCTGAACTGATCGGCGTGCGCCTGACCGACACCCTGGCGCCCGGCTGCACGGTCCGCGCCCGGCTGGGCGCCGCGCCGGTCGTGGGCCAGCCGTGCGGCACCTGCTCGCAGCTGACGGTGCGGACCACCCTGGACGGGTACGAGGTGCATGGGCCGCTCAGTCTGGCGGCGCCCGCCGACCGGGAGGACCTGGCCGAACGCCTGAATGCCGCGCCGCACGTCGACGACGTGGTGCAGGTCATCCTGAACCACCCGGCCTGGCAGGCCCTGAGCGTGCAGGTCGCGCTGTTCGACGGTGTGGGGTCGGCCCTGCGCGTCCTGCGCGCCGGGCCGACCGGACCGGTCCTGACGCAGCAGGTGCCGGTGCACGCGCCGCATCCCCTCAGCGCCGCCTTCCACGGGGGCAGCCCCGCTAGCAGCGCGCCCGCCGCGTGGGCCGGGACCGGCCTGCTCGTCCGTCCCGACGCGTCGAGTCTTGTCACGTTGCCGCTCAAGGTCGCCGGGCGGCCGCTCGGGCTGATCGTCCTGGAGTACGCGCGGCCCGCCACGCCGGACCGGGCGTGGTCGCTGGCGGCCCTGTGCAGCGCCGCCCTGGACCGCGCGGCCCACGCGGACGAGGCCAGTCGCGGGCAGCTGCGCTACCGCACCCTGCTGGAAAGCACGCACGCGGCCCTGTGGGAACTCGACCGGGACTTCGCCATCCAGGGGGAAAGTCCCAACTGGGAAGCCCTGACCGGACAGCGCTTCGAGGAGTACGCCGGGCGCGGGTACCTGGACGTCCTGCACCCACAGGACCGGGCGCGACTGGAGGCCGACATCGCCCGCGGCATCCAGGGCACCGCGCCGTTCGAGCTGCGGGGGCGCATGCGGCGCGCCGACGGCCAGTACCGCCACGTGGCCGCCCTGGCCCTGCCGGTGCCGGAACAGCGCGGGCACGGCCACGGCTGGGCCGGTTCCATTCAGGACGTCACCGAGGAGATCTGGGCCGCCGAGTGGGAGGGACCCGCGCAGCATCTGCTGACCCTGTCGGTGCAGGGCGGTCCCGCCTGGCCGACCTTCCGGGCGGTGCTGGCTGAACTGGTCCGGGTGGGCGGCGCCGCCGGGGGCGTCCTGGTGGAGGTGCGGGACCGGAGGTCCACCCTGCGCCCGGTCGCCCGGCAGGGGCAGGTCAGCGCGCCGATGGGTGAACTGACCCGCATGGCCGGTCAGGTGGGCGCCCTGGCCGCGGCCGAGCAGCCCACCTGGCGGACCAACGAGCGGCCGGACGCCGGGGCCAGGAGGGACGTGCTGGCCGTGCCGCTGCGGCACGACGGGCAGCTGATCGCGCTGGGGCTGCTGTACCTGCCCGGCGGGTCCCTGAACGCCACGGACCTCGAGCACCTGCGGTGGCTGCAGGCGCACCTCGCGCCGGTCATGCACAGCGCCCAGCTGCGCGACGCTCTGGAGCGCAGCGAGGCGCAGGCCCGGTCCATCGTGTCGGCGCTGGACGAGGGCGTCATCCTGATGGACGTGCAGGGCCGCCTGATGACCGCCAACCGCGCCGCCCGGGAGCTGCTGGACCTGCCGCGTGACCTGCCGCTTCACCTGCAGCTGACCTGGGACCTGGACAACGAACGCGGAGAGCGACTGACGCGTGAGCAGCACCCGGCGGCCGTGGCGCTGCGCAGCGCCCACGCCGTCCGGCGGGTGATTCTGGCGCGCACCCGCTCCGGTGGTGGGCGGCTGTGGCTGTCCATGAACGCCATTCCGCTTGAGGACCGCAGCGGGGTGGTCGTGTCGTTCAGCGACGTGACCGAGGCGGTCACGCTCCGCCAGCAGCTCACGGAACAGGCGCTGCAGGATGACCTGACCGGGCTGGGCAACCGCCGGGCGTTCCAGCGGGCCGTGCGGGACCTGTGTGGGGCGAGGGCCGCCGCGCTGCTGATCGACGTGGATCACTTCAAGGCGGTGAACGACACGCACGGGCATCACGTGGGCGACGACCTGTTGCGGGCCCTGGCCGCGCGGCTGCGGGCCCTGGCGCCCGCCCCGGCGGTGGTGGCCCGGCTGGGCGGGGACGAGTTCGGGATCGTTCACCCGGACCTGCCTGCGGGCGCGGCGGCGCGGCTGGCGCAGGCGATCGTGCAGGGCGTCGCGCGGCCGGTGGAGCTCGGGAGCGTGTCGGCGCAGGTTAGTGCCAGTGTCGGGGTGGCCACGCTGGAGTGCGTGCCGGACGGCGACCTGCACCGCGCCGCCGACCTCGCGATGTACGCCGTCAAACGGGCCGGGAAGGCCGGCTGGCAGGCCTTCGAGGCGCCCGCGACGACCGCCTGAACCCGTGTGCTCAGGCGGCGCCCGACCGGCCGCTCAGCTGGGCGGCAGGGTGCAGGTCAGGCCGTTGAAGTACAGCCGGTCGCGCTGCTCCTTTCCGCCGGTCTGCTGCTGATGCTCGTGGCGCAGGTGGGCCGCGAACGCCTGCGCCGAGATGCTCACGACCACGTACCCGTTGGTGTCGACGGCGCTGGTGGCGTGACAGACGAGCACCTTGTTGTCGTGACCCTGGAAGCTCCCGCCGTTGCCGCGCGGGTAGCCGGGCAGGTCCTCCTTGACGACCACGCCGTCGGGCAGGGTGACGGTGCCGGCGGCGCTGGCCGGGCCGGTCAGGGCGAGAAGGGCAAGAACGGTGAATGACGTGCGCATGGTGAACCTCCGGGTGAAGTCCAGCGCCACTGAAGGATGGGGGCGGCTGAACCGACCCCTCCAGTGTAAACTTTTTCACTTTGAGGGGGGGCCGCTTGCAGCGCCGCCGCGCCCGCCAGCCCCCACCCGGCCAGTCCCACACGCCGTCGCCTGCCGGGGGATATGGACCGCCCCGGCCCCTGCCGTACAGTGTCGGGTGTGCGCCTGCGTCACCTGCTGCTCCTGGCCCAGCTGCCCTTCTGGGCGCTGCTGCTGATCGCGTTCCTGATCCTGCAGACGGGTCTGGACCGCCGGGTGCAGGTGCTCGAGCAGTCCCGCGTCACCCGCACGCAGCTCGAAGGCGTCAATGCCCTGCTGACCCACGTGGTCGACATGGAAACCGGCGTGCGCGGCTACGTGATCGCCGGGCAGCCCAGCTTCCTCGAACCCTACTACCGCGGTGAAACCGCCTACCCGGCCGTCCTGAAGGCCCTCAGCGACAGTGGCACCCTCCGGGACGGGGACCGCGCGCACCTGAACCGCATCCGGGGCATCATCCAGCAGTGGCAGACCGAGGTGGCCCGGCCAGAAATCCAGGCTCGCCCGGACCGGCCCGAGGCGGCCACCGCCATGGTCCGCAGCGGTCAGGGCAAACGCCTGCTGGACGGACTGCGCACGGAAGTCGAAACGCTCACCCAGGCGCTGACGGCCCGGCTCCAGGCGTCCGACCAGCAGGCGCAGCGGCAACTCGACCTGCTGCGCCTGGAACTGGGCGTCGCGGCCGGCGTCCTGCTGCTGCTGAGTGTCCTGACCACCCTGGGCGCCGCGCGGCTGCTGACCCGGCCCCTCACGGCCCTCGGGCGCGGCGCCCAGCAGGTCAGCGAGCAGCAGGACGCCGGCGCCGTCACCGAGCAGGGCCCCCGCGAGTACCGCGACCTGACCGGCACCTTCAACCGCATGACCGAACGCATCGTCGAGGCGCGGCGCGCCACCGACCACGCCGCGCACGAACTCGCCAGCCGCAACGCCTGGCTGCGGGACCTGTCCCGCCTGAGTGACGCCATGCAGGCCGCCCGCAGTCTCGACGAGGGCGGCGAGATCCTCACCCGCGCCCTCCCCCACCTGCTGCCCGGCACCAGCGGCCAGCTGCTCCAGCACAACGCCTCACGCAACCTGCTGCTGCACGCCGCGCAGTGGGGCGACCCGATGGGCAGCCCCACCCCCGACCACTGCTGGGCGCTGCGGCGCGGCGAGACGCAGGGCGACCCGGCCGACGAGCCGTTCATGCCGCCCTGCCCGGGCCAGAGCGACACGTACCTGTGCGCGCCGCTGTTCTCGCACGGGGAGACGCTGGGCCTGCTGCGCGTCCGCCCGGACCCCCACACGGACCTGCCCGCGCTACGAGGCGCCCTGAACGACGTGGCCCGGCAGGTGGCGCTGGCCCTGGCCAGCCTGCGCCTGCAGGACCGGCTGCTACAGCAGTCCATCCGGGACCCGCTGACCGGCCTGTACAACCGCCGTCACCTCGAAGCGCAGCTGACCGCCGGCGTGGCCGCCGCGCACGCCACCGGCGGTCCCCTCAGCCTGATCGCGCTGGACATCGACCACTTCAAACGCCTCAACGACACGTTCGGTCACGACGCCGGGGACGCGGCCCTCGTGCGGGTCAGCGCCGCGCTGCGCGACCTGGCGCCGGCCGGCAGCACCCCCGCCCGCCCCGGCGGGGAGGAATTCACGCTGCTGCTGCCCCACATGACCCAGGCCGGAGCGGCCGCGCTGGCCGAACAGGTCCGCACGGCTGTGGAGGACCTGCACCTGACGCACGACGGACTGCCGCTGGGTCAGGTGACCGTGTCGCTGGGCGTGGCGACCCTGCCGGCCGGCGGCACGGGGGACGCGCTGGTGGTCGCGGCGGATCAGGCGCTGTACGCCGCCAAACGCGGGGGCCGCAACCGGGTCGTGACGGCCGCCTGACCAGCCACGCAACCCCGGCAGACCGGAAGGCAGCTGCCGGGGTTCAGACGGACGGGCGTTCGGGCCAGCTGGGCGTGCGGCTCTCGCACCAGAAGGTCACGAACGCGTCCACCTGCTCGACGAACTTCTGGAAGCTGTTGCTCTTGACCAGGTACGAACTGGCGTGCAGCGTGTAGGCCCGCTCGATATCGCCCGGCTGCGAGGACGTCGACAGCATGACCACCGGAATCGACACCAGCCGGGGATCCTGCTTGATGACCGTCAGCACCTCGAACCCCGACATGACCGGCATGTTCACGTCGAGGATGATCACGTCCGGCGCCGTGCCGCCGCGCAGCACGCCCAGCGCCTCCTCCCCGCTGCTGCAGGTGGTGACCGCCAGCCGGTCGCCATGATCAGCGAAGACTTCCCGCGCGAGCATCAGGTCGGCGGGGTTGTCGTCGACCAGCAGCACCCTGAACGGCCGGGTCACGCCCGCTGCCTTTTCCCTGCGTCCACACTCATCCCCGCCAGTATACGCGGGCCGCCCCCCCACGCCCCGCTCTTTTCCGCACTCCGCTGCAAGAAAACTGCACGAATCAGCCCGGTACGGTGAGGGCACGCCCCACCCAGAAGGAGGAGTGATGCGCCGAGTCTCCCTGTTGGTCCTGCTCACCCTGTGTGCCTGCACCCGCCCGGCCTCCGACCTGTACCAGCCGGCCCAGGCCGACGCTCGCCTCAGTCAGCCCGGACCGGTCGTGCTGACCGTGGTCAACGCCGCCGGCAAGGAGACCACCTTCACGCGCGCGCAACTGGCCGGACTGGGCCTGGTGTCGTTCAGCACGCCGGACCCCTCCCGCAAGAACGAGCAGCACGAGTACACCGGACCGCTGCTGAGCGAAGTGCTGAACCGCGCGGAGATCGACCCGGCCGCCACGCTGCACCTCGTGGCGCTGGACAAGTACAAGACCGACCTGAACCTCGTCCCGATCCGCCAGGTGCCCGTGATGCTGGCCCTGACCTCGGACGGCGACCTGCTCGAGCCGCGCAACTTCGGGCCCGTGTACATGACCTTCCCGTACGGTGGCGTGCGGCTGGACCCGAATGTCTACAACGCCGCGTGGGTCTGGCAGCTGTACCGCATCGAGGAGCGGCCCGGCGGCGCCTGAGGCCCCCATGCGCGCCCTGCTTGCCCCGACGCGAAGGTGGCCGCTCGGGCTGACGCTGCTCAGCATCGTGCTGATCGTGACCCTGAGCGCGTTCGCATTCACGTTCACGCGCCTGAACAGCGTCGCCAGCCTCAGCAGCGTCTCGATCACCGGCTGGGCGTACGCGGAATTCGTGCGGCAGGCCGCCGAGGTGCGCGTCACCCTGAGCGACCCGCAGCGCACCACCCCGCAGGACCTCGACCTCTCGCTGGCCGTGCTGCAGTCCAAGGCCACGGTCGTCAGCGGTGAACCCCTGCTCGACCGGATCGACCCGGAGCGGCGAGCGGCGCTGCTGCGCGCCGTGGACGACGCCCAGCAGCTGACCATCCAGGACCTGCGCGCCGCCGGAACCGGCGAACGCCTGGACCGCATCATCGCCGGCGCGCAGGAAGGCTACGCCGGCGCGGTCGACCTGCTCGGACGGGAGCGCAGCGGCATCGCCCGGTCCCTGCACATCGCCGAGGTGACCCTCGGGGCGCTGGCCGCGCTGCTGGCCCTGACCATCACCACCGTCATCCTGCAGATCCAGTGGCGCGCGCAGCGGGACGTGCGACTCGAAAGTGAACGCCGCAGTGAATCCGAACGCGCGCGGGCGGCCCTGGAACGGACCGCCAGCGAACTCCGCGCCGCCGAGCACGCCCTGCAGCGCGAACGGGACTTCGCCGTGCAGGTGATGGAGGCAGTGGGCGAAGGCCTGTACGTCACCGGCCCGACCGGGCAGTTCGAGTACGTGAACCCCGCCCTGGCCCGCATGGTCGGGCGGCCCGCGGCGCTGCTGGTGCAGCGGCCGTCCGCGCAGGTCCTGCCGGACGTGCCCGACCCGCCGCCCGGCCGTGGACCACTGACCACCGAGTACGCCCTGCGCCGTCCGGATGGAGGCGTCACGCCCACCCTGCTGACCACCGTGCCCCGCCAGGGCGGCGGCGTCACGGCCGTCCTGACCGACCTGAGTGCCCCCAAGCAGACCGAAGCCCGACTGCGCGCCCTGTACGAGGTGACCGCGCGGAGCGCCGCCGACACCGTCCTGCAGGACCTGCTGTCGGTCGCCAGCCACGCCTTCAACGCGCCTGGGGCATTCGTGTAGAACGGTGCGGTCGTCGCCCGGGCCGGCACGATCGACGACCGCACCGCGCTGCACCTGACCGAGCAGAACGAACCGCACGGACCGGGCCACCTGCGCGTTCCGGTCCGCGGCGCCGGTCACGCGGGCGCGCTGGTGTTCAGCGGGGCGCCGTTCACCAGCGCCGACGAGGACTTCCTGCGGCTGATCGGCCAGTGGCTGGAACAGGACGCCGCGCGTGAACAGACCGCCCGGCAGCTGCGCCGCAGCGAGGAACTCAACAAGGCCGTGATCCGGTCCGCGCTCGACGGCATCATCACCTGCGACGAGCAGGGCGTCATCACCGAATTCAACCCGGCGGCCGAACACATGTTCGGGCACGCCCGGTCCCTCGCCCTCGGGCGGACCCTCGATCAGCTGTTCCGGCCCGCCGCGGTGCCCGCCGACCCGTCCCCACTGCCCCTGACCGGCCCGCACAGCGTCCTCGGCCAGCGGCTGGAACGGCAGGCCCAGCGGCGCGACGGCACGCCCTTCCTGGTGGAACTGTCGGTGGTGCACCTGCCCACCGAGCGGCCCGAGTACGCCGCGTTCCTGCGCGACATCACCGAACGCCGCGCCGCGGAACACCGCCTGCAGCAGCGCACCGCCCAGCTCGACTCGGTCTTCAACGTCAGCCCGGACGGCTTCGTGATCTTCGACGGCGCCGGCCACGTCATCGAGGTGAACCCGGCCTTCCTAGCGCTGACCGGCACCCGACTGCACGACCTGCTGCACCAGACCGAGGCGACCTTCGAGCAGGTGCTGCGCTCCCGCTGCGTCGCGGCCCGCCCCGGCGGCCTGACCGGCCCGGACGTGATTCAGGTCGCGCAGCCCATCCGCCGCGTCCTGAAACGCACCCGCCGCGCCATGGGCGGGAGCGGCCTCGGGTCGGTGATGTACTTCCGGGACATCACCCACGAGGCGGAGATCAGCAGCATGAAAAGTGAATTCATGTCCACCGCCGCGCACGAACTGCGCACCCCCATGACCTCGATCTACGGCTTCACGGAACTGCTGCTGACCCGCACCCTGGACGCCGAGACCACCCGCGACCTGCTGGACACCATCTACCGGCAGGCAGGCCAGCTGCTGAACCTGCTGACCGAACTGCTGGACCTGGCCCGCATCGAGGCGCGCACCGGGCAGGACTTCATCATCCAGCCGGAACCCGTGCGGCCCCTGATCGAGAACACCGCGCGGGCCTTCACGCCCCCCGCCGAGCAGGGCCGGGTGCGGCTGGCCGTCACCCCGAACCTCCCGCTGCTGCCGGTCGACGCGGCCAAGTTCAACCAGGCCCTCGGCAACGTGCTCTCCAACGCCTTCAAGTACGCGCCCAGCGGTCCCATCACCGTCCGCGCCGCGCTGACCCCCGACCACACGGCTCTGCAGGTGACGGTGCAGGACCACGGGATCGGCATGACGCCGGAACAGACCCACCGGGCGTTCGAGCGGTTCTACCGCGCCGACAACTCCGGGAACGTCCCCGGGACCGGCCTCGGCCTCAGCCTGGTGCAGGAGATCATGTGGGGCCACCACGGCGAAGCCACCCTCGAAAGCGCCGCAGGCCACGGCACCACCGTGACCCTCACGTTCCCCACCACGCCCCTCCCCCCCCACAGGAGTTCGCGTATGCCCAAGAAAATCCTGATCGTGGATGACCACGCCGACCTGCGCAAACTGATCCGCCTGACCCTGACCGGCCCCGATTACGACCTGCAGGAGGCCGCCACCGGCGACGACGCCCTGACCCGCACCCGGCAGTGGCGCCCGGACCTGCTGATTCTGGACGTCATGATGCCCGGCCACCTGAACGGCTTTCAGGTCTGCGAGTCCCTGAAACGCGACCCGGAGCTGCGGGGCACGTCAGTGATGCTGGTCACGGCGCGCGCGCAGACCAGCGACCTGCAGGAGGGCGGCGCGGTCGGCGCCGACGCCTACCTGATCAAGCCGTTCAGTCCGATGGAACTGCTCGAACGGGTGGGCAACCTCCTGCAGCGCCCCTGACCGCACCTGCGCTTGATTCCGGCGGCGGCAGGCGCGACACTGCGCGGTATGCCTCCCGCTGCCCGCGTCGGCGACCAGCACACGTGCCCGCAGTCGACGGGCTGGGTTCCCCACGTCGGTGGACCGGTCTCGGCCGGCAGTCCCACCGTCCTGATCGGGGGTCGCCCGGCCGCCCGCCAGGGCGACGCGTGCGTCTGCGCCGGTCCGCCCGACTCGATCGCCCGGGGCAGCGCCACCGTTCGCATCAACGGCCAGCCGGCCGCGCGACTGGGCGACACCACCGTCCACGGGGGGCAGATCGTGGCAGGTGCGCCCACCGTGAACATCGGCTGACGGCCCCCACCGGGCCGCTGCGGGTTCAGTTCCGCCCTGGGGCCAACGGCACGCCCCAGGGCGCCACGTCCACCCACCGCCGTCCCCAGGGGCTCACTCTCCGGCGCCGCTCTGCGAGTCCGCTCGATTCAGCGGTCCTGACAGCGCTCCTCACAGCGGTTTCCAGTTCCATTGAGGGGCCAACAGCACGCCCCTCCATTCCACGTCCAATCGCTGGTGTCGAGGGCTTCTCGCTCCGCTCGTTTCAGGTGTGCTGGGGGAATCCCTCAACACATCTGAACACCGCTGTCAGGACCTGTGCCTGCTGTCAGCGGCAGCGGATGTCCTGCCCGAAGTACGACTTGCTGATCTTCGCGTACGTGCCGTTGCCCTGCACGGTCTTCAGCGCGCCGTTCACGGCCTTCAGCAGGCTGGCGTTGCCCTTGGCGACCGCCATGCCCAGCTTCTCCTGAAAGAGCATCTGGCCCTGCTGCAGCTTGCCGCCCGACGCCTTGACGGCCTCGAGGCTGTAGAACCGTTCGTTCACCATGGCGTCCACGCGACTGGCCCGCAGCGCCTGCAGCGCGTCGGCGTTGTTCGGGTAGGTGCGGACGTTCTTCGCGCCGACCACGCGGGCGATCTGAGCGACGTACGTGGTGCCCACCTGCGTGGCCACCGTCTTGCCCGCCAGCTGCGCGGCCGTCTTGGGGCCGCCCGGGCGGGCGAGGATCATGCCGCCACTGCAGTAGTGCGGCGCGGTGAAATCCACAGCCTTCTGCCGTTCGGGCGTGATGCCGTGCGAGGAGATCACCAGATCGTAGCGGTCGCCCTTCAGCCCGATGAGCAGGTTGTCGAACGGCTGGTTGACCCACTGGGCGCGCACGCCCATCTGCGTGGCGATGGCGTTGCCCAGGTCGTACTCGAAGCCGCGCATGGTCATGCCCTCGAAGTACGTGAACGGCTTGAATTCGGCGTTCGTGCCGATCTTGATCACGCCGGCTTTCTTGATCTCGGCGAGGGTGCGGGCCTGGGCGCCAGAGGCGAGCGCAGCCGCGAGCAGCAGGGGCAGGAATCGTGTCATGTGAACCTCCGGGGTGCATGGTCAGGGTCGGCCGCTCCGGTCGGGAGGGGCCGCGGGATGGTCAGACGCAGGCCAGCGGTGGATCGTGCGGGCCAGATGAACGTGTGCGACTGCCCGGGTAGGCAGCGCGACGGGGGATGATAGCCCACCCGGTGCGGGACGTGCCGGGACGGACGTTACGGCGCGCCGATCACGCTGGCCAGCAGCGCCGCGCCGCGCTGCACCTGCGGTCCGGTCAGCCCGCCGAAGCCCAGCAGCAGCCCCGAACGGTCCGGCTGCGCGTGGTACAGCGGTGCGACGGCACTGACCCTCACGCCGCGCCGCTCGCACGCCGCGGCGATCGCCGCGGCGTCCAGTGCCGGGTCGAGATCCAGGTAGGCGTGCAGACCGGCCTCCAGTCCCAGCAGTTGCGCCCGGGGGTCCAGCGGGGCCAGCGCCGCCCCGAGGGCCGCGCGGCGCGCGGCGTACTCGCGGCGCATGCGGCGGATGTGCGATTCGAGGTGACCCGCCGCGATCAGGTGCGCCAGCGCGCGCTGCACCGGCCACGACGTGTGGGCGTCCGCGCGGGCCTTGAGGGCCAGCAAGCGCCCGCGCAGCGCCTCCGGGGCCACCACGTACCCGACCCGCACCGCCGGGCTGAGCACCTTGCTGAACGTCCCCAGGTACACCACCCGGCCCGAGCGGTCCAGGGACGCCAGGGCCGGCAGGGGCGCCGCGCCGTACCGGAATTCACTGTCGTAATCGTCCTCGAGAATCAGGGCGTCGCACTGCTCGGCCCAGTCCAGCAGCGCCAGCCGCCGCGGCACGGACAGGCGCACGCCCAGCGGGAACTGGTGGCTGGGCGTGGTGTACGCCAGCAGGGGCGCGCCGCGCCCGCTTGGCAGGGCGCTGACGTTCAGGCCGTCCCCGTCGACCGGGACGGGCAGCACCACCGCCCCGCGCTCCTCGAAGATCTGCCGCGCCAGCCGGTAGCCGGGTTCCTCGAACGCCACGCGGTCCCCGGGCGTCAGGGTGGCCTGCGCGATCAGGTCCACGCCCTGCAGGGCGCCGGACGTGATGATCACGTCGTCCGCGTGGCACACGAGGCCCCGGGCGCGGCGCAGGTACGCGGCCACCTCGGTCCGCAGCCCGGTGTCCCCGGCCGGATCGGCGTAATCGTCCGGCAGCGGGTCGAGTGCGGCGGCGCGCCACACCTGCCGCCACGCCCCGCCGTTCAGGAACCGCGTGTCGGTCTGACCCACCCGGAAGGCGAGCAGGCCGGGCGGAGTGGGCGGCTCGACCTGCGCGGCAGGCACGGCCCGCTGCAGCCAGCGCGCACTGGCGGCCGGTTCGGGCCGCGTGCCTCCCGATTCCGGCGGTAGGTCCGGAGCGACGAACGTGCCGGAGCGGTCCCGGCCGATCAGGTACCCCTCGGCGAGCAGCGTGTCGAACGCCTCGAACACCACGCCGCGTCCGACGTCCAGCGCGCCGGCCAGGGCGCGGGTGGACGGCATGCGCTGCCCCGGTGCGAGAACGCCCTGCCGCACGGCGGTCCGCAGCTGCTGCGCCAGCTGCCGCGTGAGTCCCCCGGCGGCCCGGTCCAGGGTCACGGGCAGGTTGACGGGCGGGGCAGGCGCGCGGGGCATGGTGGGGGTCATGCTGACGCGCGCCGCGCCGGCAGGTCAATGGGCCGCGCTGCTCACGCGGCCCAGACCGGAGCGGACGTCAATGGTGCTGCGTCAGCGGTTCTGTGGGAAGCCCAGGTCCACGCGGCTGGTCGCCGGGTCGGGCCAGCGGGACGTGACGACCTTGGTGCGAGTGTAGAACTTGATGCCGTCCGGGCCGTACATGTGCGTGTCGCCGAACAGGCTGGCCTTCCACCCGCCGAACGAGTAGTACGCGACCGGGACGGGAATCGGGACGTTGATGCCGACCATGCCGACCTGACAGTCGAACTGGAACTGCCGGGCGGCGCCGCCGTCGCGCGTGAAGATCGCGGTGCCGTTCCCGAACTCGTTGTCGTTGATGAGTGTCAGGGCCGCCTCGTAGGTGGGGACGCGCACGACGCACAGGACCGGTCCGAAGATCTCGTCGCGGTACGCGTCCATGTCGGGGGTGACGTGGTCGAGCAGCGACACGCCCAGGAAGAACCCGTTCCCGTCGAAGGCCTGCGCCCGGCCGTCCACGACGACCGTCGCGCCCTGCTCGGCCGCCCCGCCGATGTACCCGGCGACCCGGTCGCGATGCTCACGGCTGATCAGGGGGCCCATCTCGTTTGCGGCGTCACTGCCGGGCCCGACCTTCAGCGCCGGGAGGCGCGACGCGATGGCGTCCACCAGTCCGTCCCCCACGTCCCCGACGGCCAGGACCACGCTGATCGCCATGCAGCGCTCCCCGGCCGAACCGTACGCGGCGCTGACGGCGGCGTCGGCGGCCATGTTCACGTCCGCGTCCGGCAGGACCAGCATGTGGTTCTTCGCGCCGCCCAGCGCCTGCACGCGCTTGCCGTGCTCAGTGCCCTTCTGGTAGATGTACCGCGCGATTGGGGTGGACCCGACGAAACTGACCGCCGCGATGTCCGGGTGTTCCAGCAGCGCGTCCACCGCCTCCTTGTCCCCGTGGATGACCGTGAACACGCCGTCCGGCAGGCCCGCCTGCTGCAGCAGGTCGGCGATGAACAGGCTGGCCGAGGGGTCCTTCTCGCTGGGTTTCAGGATGAACACGTTTCCGCACGCCAGCGCGTTCGCGAGCATCCACAGCGGCACCATCGCCGGGAAGTTGAACGGCGTGATGCCCGCCACCACGCCCAGCGGCTGCTGGATGGAGTACACGTCCACGCCGGTACTCGCGCCCTCGGAGTACCCGCCCTTCAGCAGGTTCGGGATGCCGCACGCGAAGTCCACGTTCTCGATGCCGCGCGCGATCTCACCCAGCGCGTCCGAGTGCACCTTGCCGTGCTCGCGGGTCAGGATGCGCGCCAGGTCGTCCCGGCGGGCGTCCAGCAGCGCCCGGAAGCGGAACATGATCTCCGCCCGGCGGCTCAGCGGCACCGCGCGCCACGACCGCGCCGTCTGCGCGGCTGCCGCCACTGCCGCGTCCACCTCGGCGCGGCTGGCGAGATCCACGAGGCCCTGCACCTCCCCGGTCGCCGGGTTGAACACCTTCGCGCTGCGGCCCGACGTGCCGGGCGTCAACTTGCCCCCCAGCCAGTGGTTGATGGGAGCGGGCTTGGTCATCGTGTCAGTCATTGGGAACTCCTGTGGAGGGAAAGGCGGGGACAGCGAGAGTCAGTCGGCGGCGACGGGCGAGCCGATCATCTCGTCCACCAGGGCGAGGGCTTCCTCGTAGGCGGCGAGGCCCTCGTCGAGTTCCTCGCGGGTGACGACGAGGGGCGGGCAGACCCACAGAAAGTTGAAACGGCTGTACGCGTACACGTTTCTGCTTTTCAGGTGCGCGGCGAGGCGGCCCATCTCCGGAGAGGTGCCGTTAAACGGGGCCAGTGGCTCCTTGGTGGCCTTGTCCTTCACGAGTTCCAGGACGCTGAACAGGCCCTTGTAGCGCACGTCCCCCACGCAGGCGTACTTCGCCTTCATGGCTTCCAGACGCTGCCCGAGGTACTCGCCCATTTCACGGGTGTGCTCGAAGAGCCCCTCGTCCTCGTAGACTTTCAGGTTCGCGACGGCAGCGGCCAGCGAGACGGGGTGGCCACTGTACGTCAGGCCGCCCGCCAGGAAGTGCGTCTCGAAGTACTCGGCGATGGCGTCGCTGACGACCACCGCGCCCAGCGGCATGTACCCGCTGGTGAGGCCCTTGGCGCAGGTGACGATGTCGGGCTTGATGCCGTAATGCTGCGTGGCGAGCCACGTGCCGGTGCGGCCGAAGCCGCTCATGACCTCGTCGTCGATCAGGAGGATGCCGTACTTGTCGCACAGGGCGCGCAGTTTGGGGTAGTAGTCGTCGGGCGGGACGAGCAGGCCGTTGCTGCCGGTGATGCCCTCGACCATGATCGCGGCGATGGTGTGCGGCCCTTCCATCTGGATGATCTCCTCGATGTGGCTCACGCACTCGCGCCCGCAGCTGTCCGGCGTCTTCCCGAACGGGCAGCGGTAGCAGTACGGGTCGAAGGCGCGCACGATGCCGGGCACGCCGGGTTCGACCGGCCAGCGCCGGGGGTCGCCGCTGGCGGTCATGCTGCCCATCGTCGCCCCGTGGTAGCTGCGGTAGCGGGTGATGATCTTGTCGCGGCCGGTGTACAGGCGGGCCATCTTCATGGCGTTCTCGTTCGCCTCGCTGCCGCCCAGCGTGAAGAAGCTCTTGCCCAGTCCGGTCACCTCGCGCAGTTTCTGGCCCAGTTGCGCGCGGACGTCCGTGGCGAAGCTCGGCCCGGCGAAACACATGGTGTCCACCTGCGCCTTGATGGCGTCCAGCACGGCCGGGTGCTGATGCCCGACGTTGATGTTGATCAGCTGACTGGAAAAGTCCAGCCACGCGTTCCCGTCCCCGTCGAAGAAGTGGCTGCCCTTCCCGCCGGTCATGTGGATGGGGTTCGTCTGGGTCTGCACGCTCCACGAGAACAGCGTGTGGTCGCGGTTCGCCTGGATGATGTCGTGCGTGTCGGGGTGCGCTTCGGGCATGTGGGGCCACCTCCTGCCGGAATGACGGCTACGGGGGAATGATGGGTCGGCCCGGACATCAGGACCGGGTGGAGCGGGGGACGACGGTCTGAACCGACGTTGTACGGTACGCAAAGTGTAATTTTTCCCGTGCTGGCGCGGCAAGAGACACAGTGTCAAGAGCAGAGCGGGAATCCCCTATCAGTGTGACGAATCATCCCGCTATTGAAAATAAATTTCACCTACTGCTCGCGTCAATTGGGCTATGATTTTCATAGCGCGACTAGCCGCCAAGAAAGTCTCCAGAAAATCGCGTGAAATCCGGTGCTTCTCGGAAGACGGCGCACTATCGGACTAGACATCTGAAAAATAAATTTCATTTTCGGACGCCGGATGCGGTACAACGGAGGCCTCAGTTCAATTCAACCGGCGCGCGGCACCTGCCCGCGCCGACCGCCCCTTGTCGCCTCAGGAGGTTCCACCATGCCCCGCGTCCCCGCCTCGCCCCTGCTGCTCACCGCCGCGCTGCTGCTCGGGGGGTGTGCCGACCAGACGGCCCCGACCGCACGGACCACCCCGGCCCTGACCGCGCAGGCCACCGGCCCCACCGCCACCTTCGACGCGACCAGCCAGTGGGACACCGGCTTTTCCGGCCGCATCACCCTGACCAACCCCGGCACGACCCCCATCACGGGCTGGACCCTGAAATTCAAGTTCAACGGGAACGCCGCCGCCGGGAGCAGCGTCTGGGGCGCCGGTGGCACCATCACGCGGGACAGCGCCGGGCTGTACACCATCACGCCCAACACCTGGGGTGGGGCCACCATTCCCGCCGGTGGGAGCGTCACCGTGAACTACGACGGGACAGGGCAGCTGAGCGGCGTGAACACCTGCACCCTGAACGGAGCGGCGTGCAGCGGCGCGACCACCCCACCCACAGGCGACACCACCGTCCCGACCGTCAGCCTGACCGCCAGCCCCACCACGGTCACCGCCGCCGGGAACGTGACCCTCAGCGCCACCGCCAGCGACAACGTCGGCGTGACCAGGGTCGAGTTCTACCAGGGCGCGACCCTGCTCGCCACCGACACCACCGCCCCCTACAGCGCCAGCGAGGCCGTCACCAGCGCGCAGAACGGCACCCGCACGTACACCGCAAAGGCGTTCGACGCAGCGGGCAACACCAGGAGTGCCAGCGCGAGCGTGACGGTGAACATCACGGGCACCACCCCACCCCCCGCCAGCGGATCCATCAACGTGGGCTACGCAGGCACCTGGCTGACCAGCATCAACGACCTGCGCACCAGCATCGTCCCCGCGTACTACACCGACCTGAACCTCGCGTTCGTGCGGCCCGACACCACGTACACCCGGGGCAGCCTCGCGTTCGACCAGTCGGTCGCAGGGTTCGAGTTCGCCGAGGGCGCCACCACCCCCAACGGCCAGCGGAAGTTCACCGCCACGCAGGCGCAGACGCTCATTCAGAACGTCGCGGCCCTCAAGGCGCGCGGCACCCGCGTGTGGATCAGCGTGGGCGGCTGGTCGTACAGCCAGGGCAGCCAGTGGGCGAACTTCAACGCCCAGCGCGTCGTGGATCTCGCGCAGGATCTCGGTGCCAGCGGCGTGGACATCGACTGGGAATCCAGCGGCAGCAGCTGCAACAAGGCCGACGCCGCCACCTTCTCGTGCAGCAAGGACGCCGAGATCAAGACCATCATCACGACCCTCGACAACGAGATCAGCGCGCGCGGCCTGAACATGCAGATCAGCGTGGCCGGCTGGAGCACCGGCGCGTACTACGTCAAGGGCACCCCCTGGGAGGAAGGCAAGGTGCAGTGGGGCAGTCCGTTCGGCGGCACCATGTACCGCGTCGTGAAAGACCTCGCCAGCCGCATTGACCGCGTGAACCTCATGTCGTACGACGGCGGCACGTACTACGACCCCCGCGAGGGGTACGAGAGTTACCGCGCCATCTACCCCGGCCCGATCGCCATGGGCCTGGAAATCGCGCCCGAAGGCAGCGGCGGCGCCGTCCTGAAACTGAACGCCCCGGCCGGGACCGTGTACGACGCCGAGATGAACACCGGCACGAACAACGAGGCCACCCGCTACTACAACGTGGACACCCTGACGACCTTCCTGAAGAACAAGGGCAGACCCGGCGACGGCATGATGCTGTGGCAGATCTGGAAGGAACGCGTGTACGCCCCCGCACCCGCCGACGCCGCGAACGTGAACAGCACCGGGCAGAAGGTCTGCACGATCCTCGGCCTGAGCAGCTGCTCCAGCACCCTGCCCACGCTGCCGCCCGCCCAGTAACAGCGGCTCGACACCGCTGTAACGCCCGCTCAGTGACGGCCCGCCGGAGTCTTGATCCTCCGGCGGCCCATGACCGTCAGGTTCGTTCGGTGGCGCTGAGCGCCTCGCCCGCCTCACTGCGCGTCAGTTCCAGCGCCAGGTGCAGGCCCAGCTGCCGCCGGGGTTCGTCCAGGTCGGGCAGCATGGCGCGCAGCTGCTCCAGGCGGTAGTACACCGTCTGCCGACGCACACCGAGGCGCCGGGCCGTCTCGGCCATGTTGAAGTTCGTGGTCAGCAGGGCGTCCAGCGTGCCCAGCAGCGTCGAGCGGGGCCGGGCGGGCAGGTTCAGCAGCGGCCCCAGCTGCGCGCGCAGGAACGCCACGCTGCGCCCCGTCTCGGCCAGCGCGTCGAGCAGCGGCGCGAGGCTCGGGTCCAGCGCCGGACCGCCGTGGTTCAGGATGCGGGCGTGCGCCGCGCGGGTCAGGGCCGCGAAACTCACCTCGGAGCGGAACACGATCAGCGGCAGCCCGTGCAGACGCGACGCGCCCAGCAGCGCGGGCGGCACGTCGCGGAACACCTGCACGAGTTCCAGCGCCAGCCCGTGCGCGCCCCGCTGCGCCAGCGACGCCACGAAACCCTCCAGTTCACCCTCATTCATGCGGGCCAGCAGCGACCCGGTCGAGAGGAGCAGTTCCCCGCCCGTCAGGAACCGCGCGGCGTCCGCGACCTCCGACACGTGCACCCACGTGACGGGCTGCGTCAGGTGCGCGTGCCCGCTCACGACCTCCGCGCCCGCGAACGCCGGAAGCGTCAACAGTTCCGCCAGCGTCGGCAACATCGGATCCTCCAGTCGAACAGGGGTCATGGTGGCTTCAGTGTGCGCCATTCGGAATGAGGTGTCAGATGCCTTTGGCAATCCAGTCCATGGTGCGCGTGGTGAGTTCGTCCAGCGCCTGCACGCTCAGGGCGAGGTGGTCTTCGCGCGTGTCCTCGATCTTGTTGTGGCTGATGCCGCGCAGGGACTGCACGAACAGCATGACGGTGGGGACGCCCGCGCGGGCGACCTCGGCGGCGTCGTGCAGGGGCCCGCTGGGGAGGCGGTGCGCGGCAGGCGTGACGGTCAGGATGCTGGCCTCGGCGGCGTCGATGAGCATGGGGTGGAAGGGGATGGGTTCGATGTTCCAGAGGTACCCGAAGGTGACGGTGCAGCCTGCCTCCTGCGCGAACTGCGTGGCGGCGTCCTGCGCGTCCTGCCACATGGCGGCCAGTTTGTCCGCGTCGAGGTGGCGCTGGTCGAGGGTGAGTTCGCAGGTTTCGACGACGCTGGTGACGATGCCGGGCAGGGTCCTGACGCTGCCGATGGTGCACACGCCCCCGTGCCGCGCGGCGATGTCGTAGATGGCCTGTCCGAAGCGTCCGGCGGCGAGGAACGCGTCCTTGCGGACGTTCATGGGGGTGCTGCCGCTGTGCGCGGCCTGCCCGTGGAAGGTGATGGTGTGCCGTTCGACGCCGACGGTGCCGAGGACCGCGCCGAGCGGCAGGTCCAGGTGTTCGAGGACGGGACCCTGTTCGATGTGCAGTTCGAGGTACGCGGCGGCACCTTGCAGTTCCGCGCGGGCGTCCGGGGCGTCCGCGAGGGTAATCCCGACGCGGCTCAGGGCGTCTTCGAGGCTCACGCCGTCGCGGTCTTTCAGTTTGCGCATCTCGGTCACGTCGAGCTGGCCCCCGGCAGCGCTGGACCCGTACAGACTGCGGCCGAAACGGGCGCCTTCCTCGTCGGCCCAGTCCACGAGTTTCAGCGTGACGGGCGGCCGCCCGGCGTACTGCTCATTGACGCGCCGCAGGACTTCCAGGCCCGCCAGGACGTTCAGGCACCCGTCCAGCCACCCGCCGTTCGGGACGCTGTCGAGGTGCCCGCCGATCAGGAGGGCGCGGTCACTCTCGCCGGGCAGGGTCGCCCACCAGTTCCCGGCGGCGTCCATGTGCTGCGTGACGGGCAGCGCGTCCAGCCGCTCCTTCAGGAACGCGCGGGCGGCGACCCAGGTGTCCGTGAACGCCACCCGCTGCGCCCCATGCTCATCCCCAGTCAATTCACGCAGGGCCTTCAGTTCATCAATGGTCCGCTGTGGATCAAGCATGCGTCTCCTTCGGAGACGGTCGATGGTTGAAAGTCGATAGGTGATAGACCCACCCTCTGAGGAGCTCTGGGCTTCCGTTACACGTGTCCGGGAAAAGCGCCCGAACCCGCTCCACTTCTGCCCAGAGCTCCTCTTGCCTTCTCGCTCCGCTCGGGGTGCTGATTGCATCATCACCCGGCAGTGACTTATCAACTTTCAACCATCAACCATCTACTTCTTCCCAGTGGCTTTCTGCCAGACCTTGTACGTGACGGCGGCGGGGGTGGGGTCGGCCTTGAGGATGCCGAGGCTCTTGAGCAGGGTCACGTTGGCTTTGTACGTGGCGGGGTCGAGGTACCCGGCGCGGCCCTTGAGGGTGGACCCGGCGTTGTACAGCTTGGCGACTTCGGCCATCTGCCACGTCTGGTGCCCGGCGGCGCTGGAGCGCGTGCCCGAACCCTTGCAGGTGTTCCCGCAGTTCACGAGGACGATGCCCACGGCTTCTTTCTGATTCTTGACGGCGTAGTTCCAGCCTTTGAGGGTGGCGCGCACGAGTTTGGCGGCGATATCCTCGCCGCTCATGCCACTGCCCTTGAAGTTCCTGTTCGCCAGGGTGCGTTCGGTGGTGAACATCAGGTCCTCGAGGAGGTTGATGCCGTAGTCGCTGGCGTTGAAGATCTGGAGTTTGTCGAGGGGGTAGCCCAGGCCGACGATCTGGTCGACCTCGTTGTAGGTCATGGCACTGACCAGGTCGACCTTGTCGGGGAAGACGATGCTGGGGTCGAAGGGGTACGTGACGGCCTGCACGCTGGGGTTGCTGACGGAGGAGTCGAGGCTGGTGGTCATGCCGTACTTCTTCAGGAGGGCCACGGCCGGGTACTCGTTGCCGCTGGGCCATACGCCCACGCGTTTGCCCTTGAAGTCGGCCGGGGTCTTGATGCCGCTGCTTTTCAGGGCGACCAGGGTGTAGCCGCTCTTCTGGAACAGCTGCGCGATGTGCACGACCGGGATGCCCTGCTGGCGGGCGGTCAGGAGGTCGGTGATCCAGGTGGTGCCGAAGTCGGCGGTGCCGGTGGCGACGGTCTGGATGGGGCTCTGGTCGCCGGTGGGGAGGAACTGCACGTCCAGCCCTTCGGCTTTGTAGTAGCCCTTGGCCTGGGCGACGAAGAAGCCCGCGAACTGCGCCTGCGGGAACCACTTGAGCTGCACCTTGACGGGCACGAGCTTCTGCGCGGAAGCGGGGCTGGCGGCGGCGAGGAGCAGGGTGGCCAGAATCAGGGTGCCTCGTTTCATGTGAACCTCCGGGGAGTGGGGGGCGAAGTCGGTGGGCCGGGAGAAGGGTGGGCGGGGAACGGGTGGGGCGGTCAGGAGCGGCGGGGCAGCAGCCGCGTTTCGGCGGCGCTGACGAGCGCGAAGAAGGCAATACCGGCAATGCTGGCGAGGACGATGGCGGCCCAGACGATGTCGAGCCCGAAGCGGCCCACCTCGATCTGGATGCGGAAGCCCAGGCCGTGCCCGTTCGTGCCGAAGAATTCGGCGACGATGGCGGAGATCAGGGCCAGGGTGCTGGCGACTTTCAGGGCGCCGAACACGAACGGCAGCGCGCCGGGCACGCGGACGTCCCGGAAGGTCTGCGCGGGCGTGGCGGCGTAGGTGTGCATCAGGTCGAGGTGCAGCCGCGACGCGCTCTGGAGGCCGCGCACGGCCCCCACCACGACGGGGAACAGGACGGTGACGGCCACGACGACCGTTTTGCTGGGCCAGTCCAGGCCAACGGCTTTCACGATGACGGGCGCCAGGGCCACGATGGGAATCGAGGAGAACAGCGCCGCGTAGGGCAGCAGCCCGCGTTCCAGGAAGCGGAAGCGCACGACCAGCAGCGCCAGCGCCAGCCCCAGGACGGTGCCCGCCACGAAGCCCAGCAGCGCCTCCAGCACGAAGGTGGTGTACGTGTCCTGCAGCAGCACGGTGCGGGCGGTCCACAGGGCGCTCAGGACGCGGCCCGGCGTGGGGATCAGTCCGGCGGGGACGGCGTAGGCGCGCAGCAGCGCCTCGGTGCCCAGCACCGCCAGGATCAGCGTGAACGCGGCGGGCAGCGTGCGGGCGGCGCGGGATTCGCCCTGCGCCGCGCCGCGCACGCCGAAGGCCCCCACGGCCAGCAGGGCGAGGATGCCCGCCAGCCACGCCCGCGCGTTCGGGGGGGTGCCCTCGCCGGGGGCCGGGAGGGTCAGCGCGACGAGCAGCAGCCCGCCCACGCCGATCAGGAGCGCGGCGGCCGTGAGCAGCGTCCCACCGGGCCGGGCGGCGAGGGTGCGGGCGGGGGTCATCGTCTGCTCCATGGCGTCACCCACCTCTCCAGGGCGTTCACCAGGGCGACCAGCGTCACGCCGAGAACCGCGCCGTAGCCCATGATCACCCACAGGGCGACCGTGTCGCTGGCCCGGGAGTTCTCGGCGAGCATCTTGCCCAGCCCGGAGAACGAGATGGTGCTGATCTCTGCGACGATGCTGCCCACCAGCGCGGACGTGACCGCCACCTTCAGCGCCGTGAACAGGTGCGGGAGGCTGGCCGGGAAGCGCAGCAGCCGGTACGTCTGCGCGGGGCTGGCGTGGTACGTGCGCATCAGGTCCAGGTGCAACGGATCGGCGCTGCGCAGCCCGCGGCTCATGCCGACCGCGATGGGAAAGAACGCGATGTACGCCGCGATGATCGCCTTCGGCAGGAAGCCCTGCACGCCGTACTGCCCGAGCAGCACCGCCAGCATGGGCGCGATCGCCACGACGGGGACGGTCTGCGACGCGACCAGCCACGGCAGCGTGGCCCGCTCGAACGCGCGACTGGCGACGAGCAGCAGCGCCAGCCCGACCCCGGTCACGGTGGCGAGCAGCAGGCCCAGCAGCGTCTCACCGGCGGTGACGCCCACGTTGTACGGCAGCGCCAGCGGCGACGTGACCGGCGTGCTCAGCCGCGTGAAGCCCTGCGCGAGTTGCGCCGGGGCGGGCATCACCGGGTTGCGCAGTTGCGAGGCGCAGGCCAGCGCCGTCTTGCAGTCGAGTTCCGCGCCGCTCGCCAGCGTCCGCCCCGCCGGTCCGACGTTCGCGGCGAGCATCAGCGGCCAGTACAGCGCCGCCGCGATCAACGCCACGATCAGCATCGGCCCGAGTCCGGCCATGCGGGAGGGGCGGGCGGTCGTCACGGCCTCTCCCCTCTCACGTGTGCCCCTTCTTGAGCAGTTCGCGGATCTCGGTGGCGAGCGTGAAGAAGCGGGGGTCCTCGCGGGTGTCGTCGGTGCGGGGGTGGGGCAGGTCGATGTCCACGACGCCCTCGATGCGGCCGGGGCGGGCGGTCATGACGACCACGCGCGTACTCAGGAACACCGCTTCCGGGATGGAGTGCGTCACGAAGATCACGGTCTTGCCGGTCTCGCGCCACAGGCGCAGCAGTTCGAGGTTCAGGTGTTCGCGGGTGATCTCGTCGAGCGCGCCGAAGGGTTCGTCCATGAACAGCAGGGGCGGGTCGAACGCCAGCGCGCGGGCGATGCTGACGCGTTGCTGCATCCCGCCGGACAGCTGCCAGGGGTAGTTCCGCTCGAATTTCTCCAGGCCGACCAGGTTCAGCATCTCGCGGGCGCGGCCGACGCGGTCGCCGGGGACGTTCATGACGTCCAGCGGCAGCAGCACGTTCTTTAGCACGGTGCGCCACTCCATCAGGGCGGGCGCCTGGAACACGTACCCGTACTGCCGCTCACGGCGGGCCTCGTCGGCGGTGCGGCCCGCGATGAGCAGCTCCCCGCCGGTCGGTTGTTCCAGGTCGGCCATCAGGCGCAGCAGGGTGGTCTTCCCGCAGCCGCTCGGGCCGATCAGGCTGATGAACTCCCCTTTCTGGATGCTGAGGTTGGCGTCCTTCAGCGCGACCGTCTCCCCGCCGGGCACCGGGAAGACCTTCTGCAGGTCGCGGATGGACACGATGGGCGGCTCATTCGGGGGCGGACTGGCCTGCGGGGTGGGGCTGGTGTACGTCACGGTTCCTCCTTGAAACTCCGGTCAACCTCGGGCCTGAACCCACTCACCACTTCCGACTTCCCACTTACCGCCTGAGCAGCTGCCCGCGCGCCGGGTCGCCCACGAACGCGCCGCCCTGCACGGCGACCTGACCGCGCACGGTGACGACCTCGGGCCGCCCGTCGATCTCCCATCCCTCGTAGCCGCTGTAGTCGTTGTTCATGTGGCTGGTCTGCGCGCTGATGGTGCCCCGGTACGCCGGGTCGTAGATCACCAGATCAGCGTCGCTGCCCACGCTGACGGTGCCCTTGCGGGGGTACAGGCCGAAGATCTGCGCGGCGCGGGTGCTGGCGGCGTCCACGAAGCGTTCGACGCTCAGGTTGCCGCGGCTGACGCCCTGCGTGTACAGGACGTTCACGCGGTCCTCGATGGCCGGAATACCGTTCGGGATGAGGGTGAAGTTCCCGTCGCCCATGCGTTTCTGCTCGACGTCGAAGGGGCAGTGGTCGGTGGCGACCGTGGCGATGTCGCCACGTTCCAGCGCCGCCCACAGTTTCGGCTGATTGCCCTTCTCGCGCAGGGGGGGCGACATGACGTACTTCGCGCCCTCCACGCCGGGCCGCTCCGCGTACGTCTTATCGAGCGTCAGGTGCGGAATCACGACCTCCACGTCCAGCTTCACGCCGCGTGCGCGGGCGTCCAGCGCCGCCTCCAGCGCGCGGGCGTTGCTCAGGTGCACCACGTACCCGTGCGCGCCCGTCATCTCCACGAACGTCGCAAAGTGCGCCGTGCCCTCGGCCTCCACGCTCTCCGGACGGCTCGGCTCGTGCCACTCCGGGCCGGTCTTTCCCTCCGCGATCAGCTTCTGCTGCAACTCCGCGACCAGATCCGCGTTCTCGCAGTGCGCGGTGACGACCACGCCCAGTTCCGCCGCCAGACGGCACACCCGGTACAGCGCCGCGTCGTCGATCCCGAACGCGCCCCGGTACGCCAGGAACACCTTGAAGGACCGCATGCCCTGGCCCACCAGCTCCCGCAGCGTCGCCTCGGTCCGGTCATCCCAGCGGGTCACGCCGATGTGGAAGGTGTAGTCGCACGCGCTGTGCCCCTCCGCCATGCCCGTCCAGGTGCGCCAGCCGTCCATCAGGTCCTCACTGCCCGCCGGGGCGAGCATCTCGATGAACGTGGTCGTCCCGCCGATCAATGCCGCCTGCGACCCGGTCGCGTGCGTGTCCTTCGCGAACGTGCCCATGAACGGCAGGTGGATGTGCACGTGCGGATCGATGAAGCCGGGGAACACGAACTTCCCGCTCGCGTCGATCACGGTGGCCCCCTCGGGCACCGCGAGGTTCTCCCCGATCTCGGCGATGGCCTCCCCTTCCACCAGCACGTCCGCCTTGAAGCGTTTCCCGTCCGTGACAATCTCGCCGTTCTGAATCAGTAGGGTGATCGACCCCACGGCTGACGCCTGGGGCTTCTCAGGCGACGACATGCGATACCCCGCTATCGTTGACACCTGAAGGGACGGCCCGTCCCAGGATGTTCTTTGCCGCGTTATGGTCGGCGTTCGCCGTATGGCCGCATTGCACGCACCTGAAGGTTGCCTGATTCACACGGTTCTCCTTCCCCGTGTGGCCGCAGGCGTTGCACCGTTGGCTCGTGTAGCGGGGGTCTACGGCAATCACTCTCCGGCCAGCACTTTCAGCCTTGCTGGAGAGTTGAAACAGGAATCCGGCCCATCCTGCGTCGAGGATGGAGCGGGCGAGGTTGCTCTGGGCCATGTTGCTCACCTGAAGATTCTCGTGCGCGATCAGGTCGTGTGCATTCACCAGCTTCCGGGCGGTCTTATGCTGGAAGTCCAGGCGTTGCCGCCTGACCTTGCGGTGCGTCCTGGCAACCTGCTGCACGGCCTTCCGACGGCGATTACTGCCCTTCTTGCGCCGGGCAACGGTGCGCTGCTGGACGCGCAGCTTCTTCAGGGCTTGCTCCAGATAACGAGGGTTCTCAATGAACTCGCCGTCCGAGGTAACGGCAAACCACGTTGTACCCAGGTCGATCCCAACGCTGCTGCCCGTGTTTGGCAGCGCCATCTTCGGGACTTCGCAGGCGTACACGGCGAACCACTGCCCACAGTCGTGGACGATCTGGAGGTTCTTGGGTTTGCCTTCCAGCGGACGGTGCATCTTGATCTTGACGCTACCGATCTTGGGAACGTTGATGCGCCGCCCGTCGTCCATGGGACGCCCACAGGGTGTCCAGTCGTTCCGCATGTTGTCCCAGCACTGCTTGAACTTGAACGAGTCCCAGCGCTGGCGGGGCTTGAATCGGGGGAACCCGGCCCGCTTCGCACCTTTCCTGACTCGACTGAAGAACGCTTTGTAAGCCTTGTCCAGTCTGTCGAATACGTCTTGCAGGACGTGGGAGTAGACGCCGTTGAACTCCGGGCAGGCTTCCTTCAGGGCGGTGAGTTCCCGCTGCTGGTCGTAGGCGCTGAGGGTTTTACCGTGCTTGCGGTAGGCTTCGCGGCGCTGTTCGAGGGCGGCGTTGTACAGAGTGCGGGTGAGGCGCAATGTTTCAAACATGGCGGCCTCTTGCGGCTTGGTGGGGTACAGGCGGAACCTGTACACCCTGACGGTGGTATCGTTCTGCATGTGAGGCGGCCTCGATCCGCTTCGCCACGCTCCCAGCCGTTAGCGCGGCGTGGGAGCATTGCGCGTTGAGCTTAACACAGAATGGAAGTCTTCGGCTTCGTCGCCTTGTCGGCGAGAGTCGCTTGACCCCGTTCCTGAATGGACGAACTTGCGAATCGCTTTTGATCATGCAGTTCACTCCTCTTCGCTGACGAACCGGACAGGCCGTCCCTTCGACTCCACCTCGACTTCAACCACGGTGACGCTCTGCTGAGTGAGCCGGGCCAGATGGTCAGCCACTTCGGTGACCAGGGCATGTGCCCGCTCATAGGTGACGTTCCCGGACACGATGACCTGAATCCCGACCATCTCGTCGTAAAACCGCAGAGAGGCGTCATCCACCTGAAGGCTGTGTCCCGGTCCGGGACCATCGGTGGAGGGGGTCAGCGGCAACCTCAACAGCTCCGGGTAGCGGGCCGGACTCCATTCAAACCAGCCGTTCTCGGCGTCCTGAATCAGAAATTCAAACGACCTCTCTTCCATACTCAGTGGATCTCGATGCCGACTTCTTCGCGGTAGGCCTGCATGGCGGCCCAGCTCTGGGCGATGTCGGGGCGCTGGGCGGTCAGTTCGTCCCAGGTGATGCTCTGGCGGCCGCTGGGGACGGTAACCATGGTGATGCAGCCGTCGACGGGGCAGACGTTGGCGCACAGGGCGCAGCCGACGCAGTCGTTTTCGCGGACGACGGGGCGGGGGCGGGTGTCGGCGACCTGTCGGCCGTTGGTTCTCATGTCGTAGCCGGGGTCGACGGTGACGCCGTCGGGGCTGACGAGGTCGATGCACTGGTGGGCGGTGTCGTTGCAGGCGGCGTAGCAGAGATCGCAGCCGATGCATTTGTTCTGGTCGATGCGGGCGACGGACTGGTGGGACAGGTCGAGGCCGCCGAAGGTGCTCATCTGCGGGAGGCTGCGGCCGGTGACGTCGGCGATGGTCTTGAAGCCGTGGTCGTCCATCCAGTTGCTGAGGCCGTCGGTGAGGTCCTCGATGATGCGGTAGCCGTGCTGCATGGCGGCCGTGCAGACCTGCAGGCTGGTGGCGCCGAGGAGGAGGAATTCGGCGGCGTCGCGCCAGGTGGCGATGCCGCCCATGCCGCTGATGGGGACGCCGCTGCGCAGGACCTGGGGGTCGGTCATGAGTTCGGTCAGCATGTTCAGCGCGATGGGTTTTACGGCCGGGCCGGCGTAGCCGCCGTGCGTGCCGCGTCCGCCGATGCTGGGCGTGACGAGCAGGGTGTCGAGGTCGACGCGGGTGACGGAGTTGATGGTGTTGATGAGGCTCAGGGCGTGGGCGCCTCCGGCCAGCGCGGCGTGGGCGGGGTCGACGATGTGGGTGATGTTCGGCGTGAGTTTCACGATGACGGGCAGTTTGGTGACGCTGGTGACCCAGTGGGTGTTCAGCTGGCACATCTCGGGCACCTGGCCGACGGCGGCGCCCATGCCGCGTTCGCTCATGCCCTGCGGGCAGCCGTAGTTGAGTTCGATGCCGTCGGCGCCGGTGTCCTCGATCATCATGACGATGTCCTTCCAGGCCTGCGGGTCGGCGTCGACCATGGCGGACACGATGACGGCCCGGTCGGGCCAGAGGCGTTTGATCTCGGCAATTTCGCGCAGGTTCACGTCGAGGGGGCGGTCGCTGATGAGTTCGACGTTGTTGATGGCGAGCATGCGCCGCCCACCCAGGCTGAGGCTGCCGTAGCGGTTGCTGATGTTCAGGACGGGCGCGCCGATGGTTTTCCACACGGCGCCGCCCCAGCCGTATTCGAAGGCGCGGTGGATCTGCGCGCCGCTGTTGGTGGGGGGCGCCGAGGCGAGCCAGAAGGGGTTGGGGGAGCGGATGCCCGCGAAGTCGATGCTCAGGTCAGCCATGGTGGGCCTCCGTGACGGGCGCGTGGGCCAGGGGGGCGGTCGGGGCGGTCTGGTTCGGGCCGGTGGAGACGGGGCCGTGCGCCTCGAGGTACAACGGGTGCTCGCGGACCTCGACGGGCGGGGTGGGTTTCAGGGTGACGTGCGGCGTGCGGCCCAGGGCGCGTTCGATGCTGGCGGCGGCGATCTTGCCATCCTGCACGGCCATGACGGTGCTGGCGTTCCCACGGGCGCGGACGCAGTCCCCGGCGGCGTACACGCGCGGGAGGCTGGTCTGCAGGGCATCGTCCACGCGGATGTACCCGCCGTCCAGGTCGAGGCCCAGCGTGGCGGCCAGCGCGGGTTTCTCCTGTCCGATGGCGCTGATGACGGTGTCGCAGTGGATGACGAAGTCGCTGCCGGGGATGGGTTCGGGTCGGGCGCGGCCAGAGGCGTCCGGTGCGCCGAGGCCCATGCGGACGCAGCGCAGGCCCGTCACCTGCCCGCCTTCGTGCAGGACTTCCACGGGCTGGGTCAGGAAGCTGAAGGTGATGCCCTCGCTCAGCGCGAAGAGGTACTCGTGGTGGTAGGCGGTCATCTCGCGTTCGGTGCGGCGGTACACCATCAGGGTGTCCGCGCCGGAGCGGCGGGCGATGGTGGCGGCGTCTACGGCGGTGTTCCCCGCGCCGATGATCACGGCGCGCGTGCCGACTCCGGTGGGACGGTCCATCTTGCTGGCCTCGATGACGCTCAATCCGTCGAGGATGTGGTCCTCGCCGGGAATGCCGAGGGCGGGCACGGCGCCCAGGCCCAGCGCGAGGATCACGGCGTCGTGGGTGGTCAGCAGGTCGTCGAGGGCCGCGCGGGTGGTCAGTTCGTGTCCGGTGACGACGGTCACGCCGAGGTCGCGGGCGGCCTGCACCTCGCGCAGCGCGACCTCGACCGGTTCGCGCAGCACGATGATGCCGTAGGTGCTCAGGCCGCCGCCCAGCTCGCGTTTCTCGTACAGCGTGACCTCGTGCCCGGCCCTGGCGAGTTCGGCGCTGGCGCTGATCCCGGCGGGGCCGCTGCCGACCACGGCGACGCGGTGCCCGGTGGCGGGGGCGGGCGTGAACAGCTGGATGCCGCGTTCCTGCACGTGGTCGACGGCGTGGCGTTGCAGGCGGCCGATCTGGATGGGCGTGTGGTCCGGGCCGAGCACGCAGGCACCCTCGCAGAGTTCCTGCACGGGGCAGACGCGGGCGCAGGTGCCGCCCAGGAAGTTGCTTTCCAGGATGGTGCGGGCCGAGCCGCGCAGGTTCCCGGTGGCGATCTTGCGGATGAAGGTGGGGATGTCGATGTGGGTGGGGCAGGCCTGCAGGCACGGCGCGTCGTAGCAGTACAGGCAGCGGTTGGCCTCGACGCTGGCCTCGTGCGCGGTCATGGGGGGCAGGAGTTCCTGGAACGTGGGCTGCGGTCGGCGGGTATCTTCCATGACTGACCTCTCTTCACGGCGGAGCGTGGGGAAGCGGGGCCGGTTCGCACCCTCTCTGGAGTCGACTTAACCGAGATGAGTCTGAGCTTAAGGGAGACGCTGCATAAGGTCAAGGTCGGTCGGAATTTTTATGAAATCAGCAGTGATGGCAGCCGAATCCTCACAGCTCCTGATATTCCTTCTCCAGGCTGGGCATTTTAGACACATTGTCCAGTAAATATCGAGATGGAGTCCCACTCGATTCGCATAGCAATCTGCATTTTTATTCGTATGCATCCGACACGACCCCGCTCCCGTACACTGGAAACGTCCTACAAGTCGGTCTTTCCCTGATCTCGGCCCGTCTCAACACCCAGATTGTGATGAATTTTTAAACATATCGCAGGTCAGTGGTCCACAGCACGCAGCTGACTGGGCAGAGTATGCATTTTGTCATTTATTTCGGCAACAGATTGCACAGAACGTGACCGTAGCCAGTCGAGGCGACGCGCAGTCGCCGGCGGCTCTCTCAAGATTTTCCCTAGAGCAGTTCAATATCCACCCAGCCTCACGCCAATCCATCCCGGCAGGGAACGTGACACGGTAGAGCCAGCGTCCAGACACGCGCCGGAGCCACCATGACCAGTCATAGTTCGTCCCGCCCCACCACAGAACCGCTGCACCGACCGCACCTCCTGCTGATCGAGGATGACCGCGACGTGCGACGCGTGCTGTGCGACGAACTGGAGCTGGAAGGCTTCAAGGTGCAGGCCGTCGAGAACGGCGAAACGGGACTGCATCAGGTTCAGCGGCAGGTCCCGGACCTGATCCTGCTCGACCTGGGTCTGCCGGACCTGCCCGGTGACGAGGTCACCCGCCGGCTGCGCGCGCTGACCGACGTCCCCATCGTGATTCTGACCGCCACCGACGCCCTGCAGGAGCGGGTCCATCAGCTGGCTCTCGGCGCAAACGACTTCGTCATGAAACCCTACGACCCGCGCGAACTGCTGGCCCGGGTCCACGCGCACCTGCGCCGATACGGGCGGACCGCGCCGGTGCGCATCGGCGCGTTCTGCCTCGACCGCGCCCAGCACCGCCTGAGCTTCGACGGTCACGACCTCAACCTCTCACCCACCGAACTGGCCATCGCCAGCATCCTGCTCAGCGAGCCCGGTCAGCTGTTCTCACGCGAGCAGCTCGAACGGCAGGTGTGGCCCGATCACGCCTGTCGCAACGCCCTGAACGTCCATGTCAGCCACCTGCGGTCGAAACTCACGGCCGTGGGTGCAGGGGACCTGCTGATCAGTGTGCGCCGTGCGGGCCTCGCGCTGCTGAGTGAACCCCAGCGGCACGACGCGGACACCAGTGCGGAGTGACCCGGCTCGCCGTCACGCTGCGGCGGCCGCCGTTCCACCCGCGACGGAGGACGATGGCATTCCCTGCGCGGGGCGGGCCACTCGCCTGCTGAGCCTGGGCTGCTGAGCTGAACCGCGAACAATACGGAACGCCAGGTCAGGCCCGACCGAGAAGCGCGGCGCAGGGTCTCGCTGGGCCAATCGGCACCCGAGCGCCGGCGCCGGGTGCAGCTTCCGCCTGTCTCCTGGCCCGGTCACCCGCTGGCCCACTCTTCAGAAGCATGTGATTAAGAACTTTGCAGGGGCTCGTGAGTAGCATGAAGGCACTGGATTCTGCTTCAGATCCCGGAGGGACTGCCCTCAGTACCCGACACTTTCCGGCGATTTCGTCTGGGACGGCACCAACAGGTGGATCAAGGGTTCTGGCAACTTAATCTCAGTAGTCTGGTAGGCCGTGACTGACCGGAAGCCCTACCGCCACCGTTTTCCCCTGAGCGTGATCGGCTACGCTCTGCGGCTGTACCACCGCTTCCCCATCAGCCAGCGTGATGTTCAGGAACTGCTTCACGAGCGCGGCATCGTGGTGAGTCACGAAACGCTGCGGCCATGGAACATCAAGTTCGCCCCCCTCCTCACTGAGGAGCTGCGCCATCGGGAACCCCGACGGGGTTCCCGATGGTATTTGGACGAGGT